>VXPJ01000057.1 GCA_009839635.1 Pseudomonadota bacterium | reverse complement strand
GAGTACTCGTGTTCACCCAAGCGGTTCAGCCCCCAGTCCTTGAGCATTTTTGCATGCAGGAAGTACTGGTTGATCGCGGTCAGCTCGTTCTTCAGGACCTGGTTGAGGTAGTCGATGATTTTGGTGTTTTGCGGTTGCATGGTGTCCTCGATCGTTGATTAGGCCAAGTATATATCAGATATCTTCTTATGTGTATGGCATAAGCCGCTGTTATAAATGATAATTAGTTTCGTTCCCGTTACTGGTTGCAATTAAAAATCATTATTGTTTATAATCTCACTACGATGTATGTTTGTCTGTGCCACGCCGTAAAAGAAGCCGAGATCAAAGCTGCGGCCGAGCGTGGCTGTGACGATCTCAAGACCCTTAGCAAAACCCTTGGAGTGGGGACTCGCTGCGGGATCTGCCGGTGTGAAGCACAATCCATCATCGATGCCGTCCACCAGCATCGCTGCGACAATGTACATGTATTGGACTTCGGTGCCAAGGACATGGCCGCTCCCGTCCCCGCCTGATCCGCTGATTTTTACAACCGTCAGTGAGGGCTGCAGAATCCTGCCCTGCAACACGCCCGCATTCCTTGGGGTCCTGACCATCATCCGCTAGAATCCGGATCATGCAGCAGTATGCCCATGGTCAACTTCTCTACTCCCCATCCGACCTGGTCACCTACCTGGAGTGCTCACATGCAACTTGCCTGGATGTCCAGAACCTGGTCGAACCACTTGCCGAGAAAAAAACTGATGCTACCCGCAAGCTCCTGCGCCAGCGGGGCATTGAGCATGAACATGCCTACCTGCAACATCTCAAGGGCGAAGGACACGACGTCTTGGAGATCCCGGCAAAACGCAGTCTTGAAGCACGCGCAGACCTCACGCTCGAGGCCATGCAGGCCGGTGCGGACATCATCTATCAGGGTGCCTTTCTGGATGAACCGTGGTGTGGCTACGCAGACTTCCTGGTGAAGTGCGAGACCGCCTCGTCGCTCGGGGCGTACAGCTACGAAGTCCTGGATACCAAGCTGGCCCAGACGGCCCGGCCCCGCCACATCGTGCAGCTGTGCATGTACTCCGCGATGCTGGGCCGTCTACAGGGTCTTTGCCCGGCATACATGTACCTGTTTTCTGGGACCGGCGAGAAACTACGCTTCAGGGTGTCCGATTTCTTTGCCTACTGTTCCCATGCCAGGCAAAACTTCGAGAGCTACATGGAAAACCTGCCCGAGGACTCCTACCCGGTACCGTGCGCACATTGCAGCCTGTGCGACTGGCAGGAACATTGTGCCGCACGCTGGGAAGCGGATGATCACTTGTGCAGAGTTGCCAATATGCGGCGCTCACAGACCGACAAGCTGCATACAGCGGGCATCAAAACAGTGACACAGCTGGCAGCAATGCCAGGGGAATCGGAAATACCGGGCCTGGACAAACAGGTGTTTGCGCGTCTTCGCTCACAGGCAGTGCTGCAAACCAAGCGTGCTGTCACCGGCAAGAGCCTGTTCGAAGTGATTCCCTACCCTGCAGGGAAAGGCCTGGCCCGCATGCCGAGGCCCGATCCCGGGGATCTTTTTTTCGACATGGAGGGCGACCCCCTGTATCCCAGCGGCCTGGAGTACCTGTTCGGGGTACATTGCATGTTTGGGAGCGAGGGGACGTTCGAGACATTCTGGGCTCACGACCCTGCGCAGGAAAAACAGGCCTTCCGGGATTTCATGCAGTTCCTGGACGTTCACCTCGCTGATCATCCGCATGCCCGTATCTACCACTACAACCACTATGAGACCACTGCCCTGAAACGGCTGTCCTGCCGGTATGCAGTTTGCGAAGAACAGCTGGATGCCCTCCTTCGGATGCAGAAGTTTGTGGACCTATACCCGGTCGTGCGTGAATCCATCCGCACCTCCGAGCCGGGTTATTCCATCAAGCATCTGGAAACCTTCTACATGCCTGAACGGGACAGTGCTGTTGCCACGGCGGCGGACAGCATGCTCACGTACAGCAGGTGGCGTGCAACCCGGGAAGATGCACTGCTGGACGAAATCGCCGAGTACAACCAGGCCGACTGCATCTCCACCCGCCTGCTGCGCAACTGGCTGCTGGAACTTCGGCCACCCGACATGCCCTGGCAGACACCGCAGCCTGATACGGAAACAGAAAAAATACAGCACGATCCGGAATCTGCCGGGCGCGCCGAGTTGCAGGCGCACTTCGACAGCATGCAGGATGAATCACAAGCCCTGGGCACACACCTCTCGCATCTTCTCGAATTTCACAAGCGCGAGGCCAAGCCCCAGTGGTGGAGCCGCTTTGACCGACAAAACAAATACGAGGACGAACTGATCGATGACACCGAATGTCTGGCGGCCCTGCAACAAACCGGGACACCCAAAAACGAATGGCCCTACCGGACCTATACCTTCAGGTTCCCGCCCCAGGAGTCCAAACTGAAAGCTGGCCAGATGGTCGTCAATGCCCATACCCTGGAGACCGCAGGCATCATCGTCGGCCTGGACGAGACCCGCAACGTCGTCAAAATCCGCAGAAGAGCCGACAAGGGCCCCTTGCCCGCCTACTTTTCCGCAGGCCCTGAAAGACCGATCGATAACCGGGGCATCCGTTCGGCCATGTACCGCTGCGCCAAGCATGTCATCAGTCACCCCGGTCATTCGCATGTTGCGAGTGAGCTGCTGCAACGCCGCATCCCCCGCATCCGCGGCAAGACTGCAGGACAACCCATCATCAGCCTGCCACGCACACAGGCCAAGATTGTGCAAGCAGTCTCCCGCCTGGATCACAGCTACCTGTTCATACAGGGTCCGCCAGGATCGGGCAAAACCTACGTCAGCGCCCACGTAATTGTTGAACTGCTCAAAGACGGTAAGAAAATCGGCATCACCTCGAACTCTCACAAGGCCATCCATAATCTGCTGGCACAGGTCACATCGATTGCCGAGCACGAACAGCTGCGCTTTCGCGGCGTGAAGAAAGCCACTCGCGGGGCCGATGAGACGTTCTTCGAAGACGCATCCATTGTCAACGAGACGCGTACGGAGGACATTAACCTTAGAGCCAGCCTGTTCGCCGGAACTGCATGGCTGTTCTCCCATGTGCACCTGCAGGGACAGCTCGATTACCTGTTTATCGATGAGGCGGGCCAGGTGCCCATGGCTAACGTGATGGCCATGGCAATGTCCACAAAAAATGTCATCCTTGCAGGAGACCGGATGCAGCTTGCCCAGCCTGTTCAGGGTATTCATCCCGGCGAATCCGGACTGTCCGTGCTTGAGTTCTTGCTGGGCGAGCGCTCCACGGTAGCCCCTGAACGCGGCATCTTCCTGGAC
>VXPJ01000039.1 GCA_009839635.1 Pseudomonadota bacterium | reverse complement strand
GCCCTGCTGTTTCTGGCTGCAGGCTCCGTGATCGTGGCCCTGCATCATGAACAGGACCTTCGCAACATGGGCGGTTTGCGCAGGCGGATGCCGATTACGTACTGGACGGCGTTGATCGGTACGCTGGCGCTGGCAGGATTTCCAGGTTTTTCCGGGTTTTTCTCCAAGGACACCATCATCGAGGCGGTGCGCCACACGCACATTCCGGGTGCCGGGTTTGCCTACGTGCTGGTACTGGCAGGTGTATTCGTGACTGCCTTTTATTCGTTCAGGCTGCTGTTTCTCGTGTTTCACGGCAAGAGCAGGGTGAACACCGAGGTGGAGAGCCATGTCAGGGAATCTCCTGCAGTCATCACGGTACCGCTGGTCATGCTGGCGATTCCTTCGGTATTTGCAGGCTTGCTGATAGGACCGCTGGTATTCGGGGATTTCTTTGCGCAGAGCCTGTTCGTGGCGGACAGGCATGGCGGTCTGGCGGAACTGCAGTCCGGTTATCACGGGGTGCTGTCATTCGTCCTGCACGGCTTGCAGGGCATGGCGGTCTGGCTGGCCCTTGCAGGGATACTCTGCGCCTGGTGGGTCTATCTGAAACAGCCGGAACTTGCGCGGTGGGGAAAACAAAGGTTGGCTCCGCTGCACAGGATGCTGGAATACAAGTACGGATTCGATGAATTCTACCAGGGGTTTTTCGCCCGAGGTACGCGTGGCCTGGGGCAGGTCTGCGACCGCTTTGGAGACCGCCTGCTGATCGATGGCCTCATCGTCAATGGTACAGCCAGACTGGTGAACTGGTTCTCCCTGAGGATCCGTAACGTGCAGACCGGCTATCTGTACCATTATGCCTTCACGATGATCCTTGGCCTGCTGATCATGCTCGGAATCCGGTTTTTGTAGAAGCGCATGTCAGGTTCATTCCCCATGCTGAGTCTGCTGATCTGGCTGCCGATAGCCGGAGGCCTGCTGGCCATCCCTGCAGGAAGGGTTTCGGTGCATGCGGTGCGATGGCTGGCCCTGCTTGTTGCCGTGGCGACGTTCTTGGCAAGTATCTCGCTGCTGTTCGGGTTTGATGCCAAGCAGCATGCCATGCAGTTCAGCGAGCACGTTCCCTGGATCCGGGCATTCGATGTGTACTACTCGCTGGGTGTCGACGGGATATCAGTTCCCCTGATACTGCTTACCACCGTCATCACCGTTCTTGTGGTGATCGCCGGATGGGAAATTGCCCCGGGCCGAATCGGTGAATATTTCGCTGCGTTCCTGGTCCTGGAAGGCCTGATGATTGGTGTCTTCTGCGCACTGGATGCCGTTCTCTTCTATGTCTTTTTTGAGGGCATGCTGATTCCGATGTTCCTGATCATCGGGATATGGGGCGGACCCCGCAGGGTATATGCGACCGTAAAGTTCTTCCTGTACACGTTCTTCGGTTCGATTTTCCTGCTCGTGGCACTGGTTTACCTCTACCTGCAGGCCGGCACATTCGAGATTGCACAGCTGCAGCAGTTTCACCTTACTGCCCGCGAGCAGTACCTGGTATTCCTGGCCTTCCTGATTGCGTTTGCCGTCAAGATTCCCATGTGGCCTGTTCACACCTGGTTGCCGGATGCGCATGTCGAGGCACCGACCGGTGGCTCGGTCGTGCTGGCGGCAATCCTGCTGAAGGTAGGGGGGTACGGGTTCCTGCGATTCAGCCTTCCCATGGCCTCTTATGCCAGCAGCAAGCTGGCCATTGTCATCATTGCCGCTTCGCTCATTGCGATCGTCTACATCGGCCTGGTGGCCCTGGTTCAGCGTGACATGAAGAAACTGATCGCCTATTCGTCCATTGCCCATATGGGGTTTGTCACGCTTGGATTCTTTGTGATCTTTGCGCTGTTCAACCGGGCCGATGCTTCGGCGGCCATGGCTGTGCAGGGAGGCATGGTCCAGATGATCTCGCATGGATTCATTTCAGGAGCCATGTTCCTGTGCGTGGGGGTGCTGTATGACCGGATACACAGCAGGCAGATTGCAGACTACGGGGGCGTGGTCCACAGCATGCCGATATTTGCGACATTTTTTGTGATCTTTGCCATGGCTAACGTAGGCCTTCCGGGCACCTCGGGGTTTGTAGGCGAACTCATGGTGATTCTGGCAAGTTTTAAGGCCAATGTATGGTATGCCGTCCTTGCGGCCTTGACCCTGGTGGTCGGTGCCGCATACACCCTCTGGATGATAAAGCGGGTCGTGTTCGGCGCTCCGGGAAATGAACGCGTGGCAGCCATGACGGATTTGAACGGCAGGGAGTTTTTCTGCTTGCTGGTGCTGACCCTGCTGGTACTGTGGCTCGGCCTGTGGCCTGCGCCACTGATTGAATTGATGGACGCATCAGTGGGCCATTTGCTCCAGCAGTCACAACTGGTCAATCTCAGGTGAACGGCATGGAAAATTTAGGTGCAGACGTGATGCTGGCGTTACCCGAGGTTATCCTGCTGGGTGCAGCCTCGACGGTGCTCGTCCTGAGCCTTTATGCGGGAAGGTACGGCGAAGCACTGGCGTTCTGGTCCAGCCTGGCTGTGCTGGGTGCCGTTGCCGTGCTGGTCGGGTTCACGACCACGCCGCAGGAAACCTTTGCATTTGGAAGCCTGTATATCCATGACCCGCTCGCGGTGGCGGTCAAGCTGTTTGCATGCCTGACTGCAGCGGTCGTATTCATGTATGCGCGCCCCTACCTGCAACAGCGTTCCCACGCCAGGCCGGAATTCTATGTTCTCGGGCTGTTTGCCACCCTGGGTGTACTGGTAATGGCTTCGGCCCATAATTTCATCATGGTTTATCTGGGACTGGAACTTCTCTCCCTGTGCCTGTATGCGCTCGTGGTATTCGAGCGTGACTCCAGTGATGCCTCGGAAGCGGCGATAAAGTATTTTGTACTCGGTGCTATCGCATCAGGCATGCTGCTCTATGGCATGTCCATCCTGTACGGGCTGACGGGAAGCCTGGACCTGGCCGAAATCAGTGCACACTTGGGGAGCAGGACCACAGACAGTATCGCACTGGTGTTTGCACTGGCCTTTATCGTGGTGGGCCTGGCCTTTAAATTTGGTGCCGTGCCCTTCCACATGTGGGTACCGGATGTCTATCACGGTGCCCCGACGGCGGTTACCCTTTTTATTGCCACGATGCAGAAACTTGCTGCATTCGTAATGACCATTCGCCTGTTAAGCAATGGTCTCCAGGAATTGCTTACAGATTGGCAGCAAATGCTGGTGGTGGTGACGGTCTTGTCAGTGATATTTGGAAACGTCATCGCCATTGCACAGAGCAATATCAAGCGCATGCTGGCCTATTCAGCCATTTCCCATATAG
>VXPJ01000055.1 GCA_009839635.1 Pseudomonadota bacterium | reverse complement strand
CACCCGCCGAGCCATGGCCCAGCCGTGGCCCAGCATTTGCTTGGCGAGCGACACGATGTCGCGGAGGCTGGTCAGGTGCTGTCCTTGGTGAAACAGGCCCGCGCAGAGTTCCCGCAGGGCAGCGTGGCTATCCTGGTGCGGGCCCGCACACACCTGATAGAAATTGCCGTCCAGCTCAAGCAGGCCGGGCTTCGATTTCAGGCCGTGGAGATTGAGTCACTGAACCGTCGCACGGTCATCCAAGACTTGCTGGCATTGGCACGGGCCCTGAGTCACCCGGGTGACCGGATTGCCTGGCTGGCCGTGCTTCGCGCTCCGTACTGCGGCTTGACGCTTGCGGACCTGCATGCACTGGTCCGCGACAGTGACAGCAGGACCGTGATTGACCTGCTTGGTGATGCCCAGTGCAGGGCTCGTCTGAGTGAGGAAGGCCAGATGCGTATCGAACGGGCAGGGTCGGTGCTTGAGACCGCATTATGCCAGCAGGCCCGTCGTTCTCTCAGGAGCAGTGTCGAAGGGGCATGGATCGCGCTGGGCGGGCCGGCGTGTATGCCGGACAGGACGGGACTGGAAGATGCCGAGAGCTTTTTCCGGTTGCTTGAGGCCCTTGGAAAAGAAGGCGACTCCCTTGATATCGCGAGCCTCAAGCAGCAGGTGGAGAAACTGTTTGCCACACCCGACGTGCTCGCGGACGCCTCCCTGCAATTGATGACCATCCACAAGGCGAAGGGACTGGAATTCGACACGGTGATCCTGCCGGGACTTTCGCGCGTGCCATCCCAGGATGACAGCCAGTTGCTGCACTGGCTGGAGTACGGTGATGAGTTCGGGCAGAAGCTCGTACTAGCCCCGATCAGTGCACAGGGAGAAGAGAGTGCCGCCGCTTCGTACCTGAGGCGTCTGGAAAAAATCAAACGGCGCTTGGAGGACGGGCGCCTGCTGTACGTTGCCGTGACCCGTGCGAAGCAACGGTTGCATCTTCTGGGACACATCGAGACCCGTGATGCGGAGGATGAGTTGGCAGAACCCCCCCAGGATTCCCTGCTGGCCCACCTGTACCCCCATGCCATAGACCGCGAGGCGCTACTCGCCAGACCCCCCGGTGTTCTTCCTTCTGCCAGGAGATCCAACTCATCCGGACATCCCCGGGGGTCGGCAGGACCGGCCCGGGGGCGCCCGCGGCTGGCAGAGGGATGGCAGCTGCCAGAGCCTCCGGCATCCATCCAGGCCTGCAGCACCGCACCGGTGGCTACGGATCAGGAGGATGTGATCACGTTTGACTGGGCCGGGGAGACGGCACGGTACGTGGGCACGGTCGTGCATCGGCTGCTCCAGCATATAGGAGCCATGGGCCTTGAACGGCTTGAACAACCCGGTGATATACCTGAGCTTGAACGCATCGGCCACAACCTCCTCAAACAGATGGCTGTGCCTGAAGACAGGCTCGAAGTGGCTTTTTCAGATGTTTGCAAGGCATTGCAGGCCACGCTGGCAGATGAGCGTGGCAGGTGGATCCTGAGCGGGACACACAGCGATGCCGGATGCGAGCTGGCATTGAGTTCCAGGGTAGATGAGCGGGTCGAGCACATTGTGATTGACAGGACCTTCGTGGATGAAGAAGGTATGCGCTGGATCATTGATTACAAGGCAAGCACGCACAAGGGCGGCAGTCTGGATGAGTTCCTTGACCGGGAACAGGAACGCTATTGCGAACAGCTTGAGCGGTATGCGAACGTCATGGCCAGGATGGGGAGGCACCCGATCCGCCTGGGTCTGTACTTTCCATTACTGAACGGCTGGCGGGAA
The DNA here is from genome assembly GCA_009839635.1 of Pseudomonadota bacterium. Lineage (GTDB taxonomy): Bacteria > Pseudomonadota > Gammaproteobacteria > UBA4575 > UBA4575 > WTFY01. Next base: position 1,582 of record VXPJ01000055.1, on the reverse strand, counting down.
TGGGCCTATGCCATGGACTGAGGCAGACCTCGGGTGCAGGAGCAGCCATGATACGAACCATTGATGACATGAATATCGACAAGTGGAAAAACCCGGTGGGGGTTTCGGTGCCGGGTGATGAACTGCGTTTCCTGCTCGTGCCCGACCGGGTCGAGGCGGCGATCTGTTTTGATCTCGCACAAAAGGTGCACGTACACCAGGACCAGATGCGGGGAAAACCAGGCGAGATCAGTGTCGCCCTGATGATTACCCAGGGCGGGCTGTTGCCGGGTATTCTGCTGTACGACCATGTGGTTGAAGGACGTCCCCAAGGCACCCCGAAAATCCGCTTTGGCACGCTCGGCATTTCAGGGTATCAGGGACCTGGGGAGCGAAGCGCAGAGATGCAAGTGCAGCAGGGGATCTCCGTGCCGGTCCGTGATTGCACCGTGCTGATCATCGATGACTTGGGCGATAGCGGCAGTACGATGAAGCTCGCCTCGGATCATGTGATGGCAAACGGTGCGAGCAGCGTCCTGACGCTGGTCCCGTACATGAAACCGGAAGCGGTGCAGCATTTCAGTGCAGACTTTTCTTTTGGAGAGGTGCCGCAGGACACCTGGATCATCACGCCCAGGGAGCGTATCGAGACGTTGATGAAGCGGGTTCCGGTGTGGAAGCAAAGAGGGGCCACGGAACAGGAATGCCGTCGCAGGCTGTGCGACCTGATCGGTTACAGCACAGCGGAGGTGAATTACTACCTGCCTGTGGCTTACGATTTAGGCTGATCAATGGCAGGTTGGTAAAAGCCTGCAAAAGCTACAGCAGTCCCTGATTTGTACCCGGGACATGTTGTTTTAGAACGGTTTCAGCAAGCAGGGTCTAGGTCAGTGCATCGGGCAAGGCAGCCCAGGCTTGGTCAATGGGAATGACCGGCAGGCCGGCCTTGATCCATCCCGGCCCGCGGTCCGAGCCAAGCATGCCTTCTGAAACATCGACGAAGTCATTGTAACCGGCTAGTCGTAGTGCACGCATGACCGATCCCGATCGGATACCTGTTGCACAGATCAGGGCCAGCGTGCGATTTTCTGCCAGTTCGTGGGCGGTAAACAGGCGCTCGACAAATCGCCAGTGATGGACGCTGACCGGCCACGCGCCTTGTGCAACGCCAGTCTCCTTCCATTCACCCCATGATCGGATATCCAGTAGCCGGATCCGGTCTTCCAGCAGCTCTGCCTGGGCCTGCTGCACGGTCCAGATGCCACTGCTTGGTGTTTGGGCTGCCGTTGCGGCTGACAGGGCCGGCAGGGCAGTCAGCAGTGCAAGAAACTGTCTGCGTCTGAAGTTCATTCAGCTGCCTTTTTGGACTTTTCTGCCATATCGTGTCCCCAAAGTGTGCACCGGTCTGAAATGTGAAGCTCTCATAGAGTGCCACCATTGGAAGGTTAGCATGCTCAGGCAATTCCGTGAATCAGGTCATCGTTCGCAGCATGCAACAGGGACATCAGCAAAAAATTGTGGTTCGTCTGCTGTGCCCTGATACAGGATTTCCGGAAAACTCGCGAGCCGATCCATCTTCAAGCATGTGTTAATGCCTGCATAC
>VXPJ01000045.1 GCA_009839635.1 Pseudomonadota bacterium | reverse complement strand
ATCGTACACGTTCGGCACCTCTTCGCGTGCGAACTCCACGTCGACCACAGCCCCGATGATCTCAACAATTTGACCCGAACTCATGTTGTTTCCTCTTTACAAGTATTGAATGTATCTCAATGTTCAAACCGCGGCGGCACCGCCGACGATTTCTGAAATTTCCTGGGTGATCGCCGCCTGCCGCGCCTTGTTGTAGGCCAGCTGCAACTCCGCAATCAGCTCCCCGGCATTGTCCGATGCGCTTTTCATGGCAATCATCCTTGCCGCCATTTCACAGGCGACGTTCTCGACCACGCCCTGGTATACGATCGATTCGATATACCGGGTCAGCAGTTCGTCCAGCACGGCCTTCGCATCCGGCTCGTAGATATAGTCCCAGTGGTGCTGCAGCGCATCATTTTCCTCCGGCACCAGGGGCAGCAGCGTGAGCACCTTCGGCCTTTGCGTCATGGTGTTGACAAACTCGTTCTCGACCAGGAACAGGCGGTCGATGGTGCCTTGCGTGTAGGCATCCAGCATGGTCTTGACCGTACCGATCAACTCGCTGATCCGGATCGTGTCGCCCAGGTTGGACACCTGGGCGACGATGTTGTCTGAAATTCTTTTGAAGAACGCGGTGCCCTTGGCCCCGATCAGGCACAGGTCGATCTCGACGTGCTTTTCCTGCCATGCCTGCATGGCTTTCAGCGCCGACTTGAAGGTGTTGATGTTGAGTCCGCCACAAAGCCCGCGGTCCGTGGAAACAATGATGAACCCGACGCGCCTCACCTCCGGGTGCTCGATCAGGAACGGGTGCTTGTACTCGGAGCGGGCATGGGCAAGATGGCCGATCACGTTCAGCATCTTCTGCGAGTAGGGGCGGGTGGCACTCATGCGGTCCTGTGCCTTGCGCATCTTGCTTGCCGCCACCATCTCCATCGCCTTGGTGATCTTCTGAGTATTCTTGATACTCGCGATCTGCGTGCGGATCTCTTTCTCGCCAGGCATGACTGCAGCTTCCTACCAGGTTCCCTTGGCCTTGAAATCCTCTACCGCCCGGCGCAGGCCCGCCTCGGTCTCATCATCGTATTCGCCCGTGCGGTTGATGGTATCCAGCAGCTCCCGGTGCTGCGAGCGCACGAAATCATGCATGGCTTTCTCGAAACGCACCACCTCGCCGACCTCGACGTCGTCCACGTACCCCTGGTCCACGGCAAACAGCGACACCGCCATTTCCGCGACCGTCAGCGGCGTGTACTGGGGCTGCTTCATCAACTCCATGACCCGCTCGCCACGCTCCAGCTGCTTGCGTGTCTGCTCGTCCAGGTCGGAAGCGAACTGCGAAAACGCCGCCAGTTCACGGTATTGCGCCAGGGCCAGGCGAACCCCGCCGCCCAGCTTCTTGATGATCTTGGTCTGGGCGGCCCCGCCGACACGCGACACCGACAGGCCCGCATTGATCGCCGGCCGGAATCCCGCGTTGAACAGGTCGCTCTCCAGGAAAATCTGGCCGTCCGTGATCGAGATGACATTGGTCGGCACAAAGGCCGACACGTCCCCGGCCTGCGTTTCGATGATCGGCAGTGCCGTCAGGGACCCGGTGCGCCCGGTGACCTCACCGCCGGTGAAGCGTTCCACGTAATCGGCGTTCACCCTCGATGCCCGCTCCAGCAGGCGCGAGTGCAGGTAGAATACATCCCCCGGGTAGGCCTCCCGACCCGGCGGGCGTCTCAGCAGCAGGGACACCTGGCGGTAGGCCCAGGCCTGCTTGGTCAGGTCATCGTATATGATCAGCGCATCCTCGCCCCGGTCCCGGAAATACTCGCCCATCGCGCATCCCGAATACGGTGCGATGTACTGCATGGCCGCGGAGTCCGAAGCGCTGGCCGCGACGACGATGGTATGCTCCATGGCCCCGTGCTCTTCCAGCTTGCGGACCACGTTGGCAATCGAGGAGTTCTTCTGCCCGATCGCCACGTAAATGCACTTGATGCCCGTGCCCTTCTGGTTGATGATGGTGTCCACGGCCAGGGCGGTCTTGCCGGTCTGGCGGTCACCGATGATCAGTTCCCGCTGGCCGCGGCCGATGGGCACCATGGAGTCGATGGACTTCAGCCCGGTCTGCACCGGCTGGCTGACGGACTGGCGCTCGATGACGCCGGGGGCAATCTTTTCAATCGCGGACGAGGCGCCGCACTCCACCGGGCCCTTGCCGTCAATGCCGTTGCCCAGGGAATCCACCACCCGGCCCAGCATTTCAGGGCCGACCGGCACTTCCAGGATCCTGCTGGTACAGGAGACCTTGTCGCCTTCCTTGATATGCCGGTATTCACCGAGCACGACCGCACCCACCGAGTCGCGCTCCAGGTTCAGGGCCAGACCGAACGTGTTCTGCGGGAACTCCAGCATCTCGCCGGCCATCACGTCCGCCAGGCCATGGATGCGCACGATGCCATCCGTGACGCCGACCACCGTGCCTTCGGTGCGCGCCTGGGCAGCCGTATCGAAATTCTCGATACGCTGCTTGATCAATTCACTGATTTCAGTTGGGTTAAGTTGCATGTTCGAATCCTCTTGTTTGCCCTGTCCTGTGCATTCAGTGCGCAAGGGCGGCAGAAAGCTTGTCGAGCCGTCCCCGAACGGACCCGTCGATTACCAGATCGCCTGCCCGGATGACCGCCCCGCCGATCAGGGACGAATCGATGCGCGAGGCCAGCCGTATCTCTTTGCCCAGGCGACGCTTCAGTGCCGTCGAGATGCTTGCCAGCTGCGCCTCGTTCACGGCGCTGGCCGAAATCACCTCGGCATCGACGGTCCCCTCCGCATCGGCCCGGTACTGCCGGTACAGTGCCGCGATCTCGCCCAGCAGGTGCATGCGGGCATTCTCGGCCAGCAGCCGGATGAAGTTTGCCCCCTGTTCACTGACCTGCCCCTCACAAACTGAAATGAACAGGTCCGCGGCCTGCTGCCTTGACAGCACGGGGCTGTCCAGCAGCGCGCGCATGACCGGGTCACCGGCCACGACCTCCATGAAGGCCAGCATGTCGGTCCACTGCTGCTGCGCACCGCCGGCCACCGCGACCTCAAAGGCGGCGCGGGCGTACGGTCTTGCGGCGGTGGCTTGTTCCGACATCTATCCCGGCCTCAGATCTGTGCCGCCAGTTCGTCCAGGATGTCCTGGTGGGCGCCGGCGTCGATTTCCTTTTTCAAAATCCGCTCCGCACCCGCCACGGCGACCGCCGAGACCTGGACCCTGAGCTGCTCGGTGGCACGGTGGACTTCCTTCTCCACCTCGGCATGGGCCGCCTCCTTGATCCGGTTTCCTTCCTCTACCGCCGCCATCTTGGCGTCTTCCACGATTTCATTGGCTCGCTTGTGCGCCTGGTTCAGGATGTCGTTGGCCTGCTGCTTGGCTTCAGACAGTTTCTGTTCCGCGTTCCGCTCGGCCAGCTCCTGCTGCTTGAAGCCGCGTTCCGCCTCGGCCAGCCCATCCGCAATCTTCTTCTTGCGCTCGTTCAGCGCGGTCATGATCGGGGGC
>VXPJ01000152.1 GCA_009839635.1 Pseudomonadota bacterium | reverse complement strand
CGACGGCGGCGAGCCGGTTGGCTCCGTCCTGCGCGGTTTCCTTGGTATTGGCGTCCGTCGGATCCCGCGCGCGTAGCGCGTAACGAACGTCCTCGTTCGGATCCCACCGAAATGACTGGGTTGCGTCCGGGCGCGCCCACGGCGCGAACAGCGCTTCGCGAAGGCAATCCCCTTCGGACACCGCGACTCTCTTGCGACCGGTGCCACGATCCGGTGGGGTCAATTCCCGGGGAACCGAAGCGAGACGCGCCAAGAAATGCTGATGTCCCTGACCGAACATGAGGCAAAGCGGCGTCGGCTCGGCCTTCTTGCGGTCGGGAGACATCGCCGCATCGCTGACGAGAGCCGACCACAAATCGGCCGTGTGAGGAGCTTCGTTGGCCTCGGCCGCGGCTTGCCTAAGTATCCGGGCCGTCTGTTTCGGGGGTAGCGTCAAGTCCCGAAGCCCATCGAAATCAAGGCAGGCTGACAAACTGCGCAGCCCTTTCGAGGCAGCCTCGACAATATCGGTTTCGTCCGCGGTTTCCTGTACCCGTAGAACTGGCCGGAGGGGTAATTCATCGACAGTCCAAAAGACTCGCGGGCGCCAATCCGGCCGCGCCTCCTCGAGAACGCGCAGCAGGCCCAACAACGTCATGAAAGCCAGCAGGTTGTCGGGTTCCAGCCCGTCCAGACGATGTGTCGCGCAGCCAGTCACGATCCGCGCTCCCTTTCCGCTTCCGATGCCCTGTGGTCGGCGAGACGCAGAACCGCTTCCAGATGAGCCAAACCCCATATCCCGTATCGGCGCTTGAGGGCCTCGAACAACGACGGCCAATCGGCACCATGAAATTCGAAGGCCAAGGACTGCGGACCGGGTTCTCCCACCTCCAGTTGCCACGCGGGAACATCCAGACACGGCGGCAAATCCCCTTCCGCGTCCGGGTTGAGGAAATCGAAGAACGGCCGGCCTAAACCGTGATGGGTTCCAATCAGCCAGAGGACGAGCGCGGGATCGCCTGCTTCCGCAAAAAGTGGATGCGCGCGGGCCATGCGCACGGACAAGGCTTCGTGCCGCCAGCCCTTCGGCAGTCCGGCGCGAGTCCATGCATTGGGCGACGATGAGCGACCACTCTTTGCCAGTGGCGGCCCGTCAGGGCGGTTCCACGGGTCGCCGCCCGAAAGCATGGTCTGAAAGCGACGGTCGGCCTTGCCGGCGTCGTGCAGGAAAGCCGCCAGACGAAGATCGCCCGCGACATCGACGAGGCCGAGCTTTCGGGCAAACCGTTCGGCGCGATCAGCGACATGGCGGCTGTGATCGTCAAGCGGCACCCGTCCGCTGGAGGTATGGGAGGCGTTGTCGTCTTCGGTTGCGGGCAGAGCGGCGCCCGATGCGCTCTTGCCCTGGATTCCACGCTCCGCGACAAGGATCGCACCGTTTTCCCGTCCCGCACCGTAAGGAAAATAGATGTCGATCCGCCCTTTGGCGTCTCGTAACGCTGTCAAGGGTTCCGTCACGTCGCGAGTTTGCAGACTGTTGTCCTGTTGATCGTCCTCCGGTGCCGCCCCGGCGGAGGGCAACGCCTCTATAAGGCGTTCCACCAGACCGGTGATGTCAGCGGTCTCGTCGGCAAGTATCGCCGACAGCCGGTCCCATTGGGCGTCCGTTCGCACAGAACCACGTGCAATCCGGACCGCGCATCGCCGCCCCCAATAGGGTTTGGCCGCGTCATCGGCCACATCCGTGACGACTTCTCCGGAGTTGGGCGCCCAACCGAACTCGTCGCAACCGCCGTACGTCGCGGGTACGATCAGCATGTCCCCGATTTGCAAGTCCGCCGACCCCACCACACAAGTGCGCGGGTCGCCGGACCCGGCCCAGCGGAACGCGCGCCGTCCATTCTGTGGCGCTCTTGCTCCTTTCGAATTCTCGCGCTCCGGCGCATCGGATATGTCGGCAAGACTCCCTTCTTCCCCGCTCAGCCACGCTCGCGCCGTCCAGAGCGGAACTTCGACCGCCTCGGCGGCGCGCGGCGGAACCAGCCGGATTGTTTCGCCAAGTGAGCCTTGTTCAGCGTCCCTAAGATCGTCTTCGCCAACATCGCCTCGCCAGACGATGGATACGCCGGCGGCAGTCCGATCAGCTCCGTGCAAGAACAGTGAGACGTCGGGATCCGCCGCCGGCCGCGGCGATGTCCATGACCAAAGGTCGAGATACGCCGGCATGACAACGGGAGCGTTCGGCCGTTCCGTCGCAAGATCGTTCGGATCGATCCCTGCTTCCGCTAAGCGTTCCGGCAGCACCTCCACGCCGAATTCCACGATGCCGTCCCGGACAACCGCTTGAAGCGCTTCCCATGTTTTCCGGATGCGGTCGCCGTAGACGGGATCGTCGGCTTTCTTGGCGATGTCCTCGGGACAACCTAGGATGGCCGCTTCTGTGCAAACTGGCCGTCCGGCCCGATTCAGCCTGCCGAACCGCTGTCGGAGCGCATCCAATGGCGCAGCCTGGGTTACCAGGCCGTCGAGATCAAGATCGACTCCGACTTCCAGGCATTGGGTAGCGATTACGAACAGGGGGTTCGCGTTCCCGCGGGATTTTGAGCCGGTGCGGAATGGAGCAAGCGCCTCGACAATCCGGTCGCGGTCCACGTCGCGCGAGCGTCCGATCATCAGTATGACGTCGGTGCCGTCACTGTCGCCCTCTTTCAGCCTTTCCCTAACCCTCTCGAAAGTGTCCCGCGCCAGGGCCACGCGGTTGACCACGATGCCTACAGCTGGCGGCGACAGGTCCTGCTCTTTCAGCCTCTTCATGGTCTCGCAAGCAACCGTTGCGAAGGCGTCCGCGACAGACGCGCCGCGCACGAGCTTTAGCGAAGCTGGCTTGCGCGCTTCGATCCGTTTCTTCAGTTCTGGATGATCCCGATCTTTCGGCAAGAGTGAGAAGTTTCGTGCCGCCGTTTCGCCAGGCGTTGCTGACAGGAGCACTCGATGCAGTTTGGTTCCACCAATCGACCGCACGGCCTCGAGCGTCTGCCGGAACGGTTCTGAGAGATGCGCCTCGTCCAGAAGGATCAAGCTGTCAACGCCGAGCAGGCCAGCATGGACAGGCTTCATGCGGTCAGATACGCCGTATCCCCGAAACAATAGCCGCGAGCCGACCTGATCGACCGTGGAGCAAAGAATCGTCGGCTGCGTAGGCGTCCGGGACCAATCGTGCTCCAGCGGCGCACCGCCGCGAAGCCGTCGGGCGACCAGCGGTGACACGTCGTCACCCGCCAGCTGTTGCAGACGGCGCGCGACTTCTCCGACAACGTCATGCCCGTCCGCAACTGCGCCCGGCGGGTTGCAGACCGCCTTGCCGATCTTCTCCGCACGTGCGAATGCATCGTCCACCACGAGACGCCGATCCACGACAAAGGCGATCCGCAACGCGGCCTTGCCCGGCGTGTCGGCGCGCAACGCCAGGTGGAAGACCGCCGCATCCAGGACTGCGGTCTTGCCGACGCCGGTCGGCAGGGCCAACACGTCGGGCCTTGT
>VXPJ01000016.1 GCA_009839635.1 Pseudomonadota bacterium | reverse complement strand
GGGCAGGGCATCTTTCAGGACCTCGAGCACCGCCGTGAACTTTTCCTGGTACAGCGTGCGGTTTTCAATCACATGCTCCTCGTCCGACCAGGCTGCAATGCTTGCGGCCTGCACCGGCAGCGACAGGGTACAGCCATGATAGGTGCGGTATTGCAGGAACTTTTTGATCAGGTGGGCATCGCCTGCGACAAAGCCCGAACGCATCCCGGGTGCATTGGAGCGCTTTGACAGGCTGTAGAAGGCGAGGCAGTTCTGCAGGCGGGTATCGCCTGCGCTGTGGCAGGCGGCCAGCAGGCCCATCGGCGGCGGACTTTGCGGTGTATTGTTTCCCGAGTAGCACTCATCGGTGTCGATCACTAAATCGTAGCGCATTTATTAATAAACCTGCTTTTGCAGCGTCGCTTGCGGGGCACCGTCGGCGATGGGGTTGCCGGGGGTGCACAGGTACACCAGCTGCACGCGCTCCCAGACGGAATCCTCCAGCGTCCACAGCGCGGGGATGTCCCCGTCCACCACCTCACCGTCGTAGTAGACCGGCTCAGCGCCTGCCAGCAGGGCCGCACCTTCGTAGATCTGGTAGAAGGGGTTGGGGATCAGCACCACCGGGTTGTCGGTTGCATCGACCATGCATTGTGCACAGGCAAACAGGGCCTCGCGCGTGCCGTTGACCGGCAGCACGTTCGCATCCTCATGAACGCTCTCACCGGACAGGGCAAAGCGCTGCACGAGCCAGTTGGCGAAGGCCGAGCGCAGGGCCTGCGAGCCGCGGGTGGTCGGGTAGCGATTCAGTTGCGACAGGGTCTCGGTGTAGGCATCCAGGATGCACTGCGGGGTCGCGTGGCGTGGCTCGCCGACGGCCAGGGAGACTGGCTCAAGGCCCGCTTCGTGGGGATGGCGCTCGATCAGCCGCCTGAGCTTCTCGAACGGGTAGTCCTGCAGCTTTTCAAGATACCGGTTCATGGTGCTGGGGCGAGGCTGCAGGGCTTGCGGTCGCAGGGTTGGGATTCGCCGGTCATTGCAGGCACTGGCGGATGGCCTCGTCCAGCCCCTGCTGCTGCGGGGGATCCAGGGGGCGGTTGTCCAGGGTGCTGATCTGGAAGACGTTGTGCACCCGTTCGCCCAGTTTCGAGATCTGGGCATTGTGCACGGAGATGTTGCAGTTCACGAAGGCGTTGCCGAGGCTTGCCAGAAGGCCTGGAAAGTCCGGGGCTTTCAGGTCCATGGTGGTGTACTCATGGTTTGGGAGGTGCTCGAACTGGGTGCGCACCGGTACCTGCATCTCGCGGATGGTTCTCGGCAGTTTCTGGCTGGAGGCCATCGGGATCCGGCCGGGATTTTCCAGCGCGAGGGCCAGCTTGTCCGCTACCTGCCGGCACTGGGCCTGATCACTGATCGGGCCGCCGTCCTCGCCCAGCACCAGGAACGTATCGAGGGCGTGGCCCTTCTTGGAGGTGATGATGCGTGCATGCACGACGGTCAGGCCGAGTTTCGACAGGGCCGAGGTAATGTGTGCGAACAGGTAGTTGCGGTCGTTGCAGTAGATGAAGATTTCCGTGGCGCCACGGGCACTGTATTGGTGGATGTGGACGACCACATCGCCGTCGGAGCTGTGGTTGACGATGGCAGCGGCCTGGCGCACCACCTCGTCATCCGAGTGGCGCAGGAAATAATCTTCCTCGAGTTCCTGCCAGAAGGCCAGGCAGCGGGCCTTGTCGATGCCCTGGCGCTGCAGCTGCTGAAGCGCGGAGGTCTTCACTTCCTGGATGAGTTCGCGGGGCTCGATCGGGGAATCCAGCCCGTGGCGCAGGTACTTCGAGGTGTTCTGGTAGAGATCGGCCAGCAGGGTGCTGCGCCAGCTGTCCCAGAGCTTGGGGTTGGTTCCGCGGATGTCGGCAATGGTCAGCAGGTACAGGTAGTGCAGGCGCGCAAGGTTGCCTACGTTTTGCGCAAATTCTTTCAGCACCCTCGGGTCACTGCTGTCGAGGTGCTGCGCGGTCTTCGACATGACCAGGTGGTTTTCCACCAGCCAGCCGACCAGGTTGGCATCGGAGGTGCTGAGGTTGTGGTCCAGGCAAAACGTACGGGCATCTTCTGCGCCCAGTTCCGAGTGGTCTCCGTTGCGGCCCTTGGCGATGTCGTGGAAGAGCGCGGCAAGATACAGGATCAGGGCCTTGGGCGTTTGCGTGAACACGTCATGGTAGGTATCCATCTCATCCCCGGATGCGGAGGCGCTGAACTGGCAGGCGTTCTCGAAGACCCGCAGGGTATGTTCCTCGACGGTGTACACGTGGTACAGGTCGAACTGCATTCTTCCGGTGACCGCATCGAAGCTCGGCCAGTACCTGCCGAGTATCCCGAGCTGCGCCATGCGGCGGATCTCGCGGCTGTTGGTGTTCGGGTGATTGAGGATCTCGATGAACAGTTCGCGGTTGCGGGCATCTGCCCGGAAGGTTTCGTCAATCAGGTCCAGGTGATCGAGCAGCAGCTGGATGAGCCCGTCGCTGGGTCCGCTCAGCTGGCTGTGCAGTTGCAGCAGCCGGAACAGCTCCAGGATGGCGGTGGGGTTCTGCTTGAAAATTTCCGCAGACCGGGCTTCAAGGCGGTTGGCGCGGACCTGGAAGTGCGCATCGATCGGCCTGGCGCGGCGCCTCAAAAGGGAAGGGAAGATTTCTGACTGAAGCCGCTCGACGATGATCTCGGAAAGCGTCGACAGCTGGTTGGTGGTGCGGTAGAACACCTGCATGAAGGCCTCCACCTGGAGGTTGCGCTGTGCCTGCTCGAAGCCCATCAGCGAGGCCACGCCGGGCTGGTAGTCGAACAGCAGGCGGTCTTCCCCGCGTCCGGTGTGCAGGTGCAGCGCATAACGGGTCCGTGCCAGGGTGATGTAGGCTTCCTGCAGGGCAAAAAGTTCGCTGCCGCTCAGGAAACCCTTCTGCATCAGCTCCTCGAAGCTCGCGGTCCTGAAGTGGCGGTTGGTCAGCCAGCGAAGGGTATGCAGGTCCCGCAGGCTGCCGGGGTTTTCCTTGACGTTGGGCTCGAGGTGGTTTGCGGTGTCTCCGTACTTGTGGTGGCGCGCATCCAGTTCTTCGGTCTTGGCCTCGAAATACTTTTTGCTGGGCCAGACCTTGTTGCTGTCGACCAGCGCAGCGAAGCGCTCGTACAGCGGCCTGTTTCCGCACAGGTAGTAGTGCTCCATCAGGCTGGTCATGATGGTGACGTCCTTGCGGGCCTCGCTGGTGCACTCCTTCAGGGTCCGAACGGACTGCGCGACGGGAATCCTGATGTCCCAGAGCAGAGTCAGGAACGCCTTGACGTCCTGCTTGGTCTGTTCGTCGCAGCCCTTGTCGAGCAGCACCATGAGATCGATGTCCGAACCCGGGAAAAGCTCGCGGCGCCCGTAGCCGCCGACGGCCACCAGCGCTGCGAAACGGTCGGGTATCCGGCATTGCTGCCACAGGTTTCGCAGCAGCTCGTCGGCGATGTGCGTGTTCAGTGCGATCAGCTCGTAGATGTCCGCAT
>VXPJ01000047.1 GCA_009839635.1 Pseudomonadota bacterium | reverse complement strand
GTGCGGGCCAGTCGATAGGCCCGTACTGCCCACGTAGCCGATGGTCTGGCCCTGCTTGACCTTGTGCCCGACGCCGGTGCCCCGGGCGTACCTGGACATGTGCGCATACAGGGTGGTGTAGATGTTGCCATGCCGGAGCACGATCACCTTTCCGTACTGGCCCTTGGTGCCACGGTAGATGACCCGGCCGGCACCCGTGGCCTTGATGGGTGTGCCGGTCGGTGCCGCATAGTCGATGCCCTTGTGCGCACGGATGACGTTTAGGATGGGATGGCGCCTTCTCGGGTTGAAGTAGGAACTGATCCGCGCCAGCTGCACCGGGGTTCGCAGGAAGGCCTTGTGCAGGCTCTTGCCCTCAAGTGTGTAGTAGTCGGTATGGCCGCTTTCATCAGTGTAGCGATAGGCCCTGTAGGTGGTGCCCCTGTTGACGAACTCGGCCGCCGCAATTTCACCATCCTCGACTTCCTCCCCATCCAGAAGATGTTTTTCGTACAGGATGGAGAAGCTGTCACCGACCCGCAGGTCAAGCGCAAAATCGATGTCCCAGCGAAAGATGTGCACCAGGTCTTGGATCAGGGTATCGGACATCCCGGCCCTTTTCCCTGCAAGATACAGCGAGGAGTCGATGTGGCCGCCGGCATATTGCAGGATCGTGTCCAGTTGCCGGTGCAGGGTTTCGGTTACGAAGGAATCATTGTGACGGGAATACACGAGTGAGCGGTACGGAGCCTGTACCACTTCCAGGCGGACCAGCTGTGGGCCGTTGAGCGTGAAAACCAGCTTCTGTCCCGGGTAGATTTTCTTCAACGCCCGGTGATCCTCGCCCGGTTTCAGGATTTGGGCCAGGTCAGAATAGATGCCAAGGCGTATGAAGATTGCCGAGAGCGTGTCACCTCTTTTCACCACGACGGTCGTGCGCTTGCCCGCCTGAACGGGCGTGGTTGGTTCCTGTGTTTCGGATACATCCAGGTCACGATCAACATCCGGAAACGCCTGGGGGGAGGGCGACTTCAACGGCAGGTCGGTCACCTGCATGGCGGCATTGGCTAGATTCGTACCGCCTGGTGTAGACTGCCCGGGCGGGGTGATCAGGATGGCTGCTGCGACCAGCAGGCCAGCCACCAGTGCCGTTGCCAGGGGAATCAGGGGAAAGCTTCGTGCCGGGCTTTTTCGGGAAGTTCCCATACTTTAAGATGGGCCCTCAACCATGGACACACTGTTCAAAAGAATAATCTTGGATTCCTGCATATGGTGACGTCCCTGTTCTCTCAGAGCTTGGCAGAATTTAGCAAAATCGGTGGCCCATTAAAAGTGAGGGCGGCCGTCCCTTCAGGAGCCTGTGAGGAAAAACCGGATGACTGACAGGACTTCCATGGAAGAACTGGTTCGTGGGGCCGAGGAAGTGATCGTGGCCGAGGACCTGGAGGCGCGGCTTGCGACCGGCAAGCCCCTGCGAGTGAAAGCGGGTTTTGACCCGACGGCACCGGACCTGCACCTGGGGCATACCGTGCTCATCAATAAACTGCGCCAGTTCCAGCAGGCCGGCCATGAAATCATTTTCCTGATCGGTGACTTCACCGGCATGATCGGAGACCCGACCGGCAGGAACACCATGAGGAAACCGATGACGCGCGAGCAGGTGCAGGAAAATGCCGAAACCTATCGCGAGCAGGTGTTCAGGATCCTTGATCCCGAGACCACGCGAATCGAGTTCAACTCCACCTGGATGGACACCCAGAGCGCGACTGATCTCGTCAAGCTGGCGTCCAAGTACACCGTTGCCCGCATGCTGGAGCGCAATGATTTCCAGCAGCGGTATGAGTCGGGACAGGGCATTGCCATCCACGAACTGCTGTACCCGCTGGTGCAGGGCTATGACTCGGTGGTCTTGGAAGCGGACCTGGAGCTTGGCGGCACCGACCAGAAGTTCAACCTGCTGGTTGGGCGCGAACTGCAAAAGGAACATGGCCAGCCTCCACAGGTGGTCATGACCCTGCCGATCCTGGAAGGCGTGACCCAGGGCTCGGAGAAGATGTCGAAGTCGCTCGACAACTACATCGGCATTACCGAGGCGCCCAATGAAATTTTCGGCAAGCTCATGAGCATCGATGATGAAAAGATGTGGCGCTACTTCGAGTTGCTGAGCTTTCGCCCGATGACGGAGATCAAGTCCCTTCGCGAGGCCGTGGGGCAGGGCAAGAACCCGAGGGATGTCAAGTTCGAGCTGGCGCTCGAGATCACCGAGCGCTTTCATGACCAAAAGTCCGCCCAAGCTGCCAAGAAGGATTTCATCCAGCGCTTCCAGAAAAGCGCCATCCCCGAGGAGATCCAGGAAAAAAGCATCGACTGTCAGGGCAAAGAGATCCCGATCCGCAATCTCCTGAAAGAAGCCGGCCTGGTCAGCAGCACGTCGGAAGCCATGCGCATGATCCGCCAGGGGGCCGTTCGAATCGACGGCGGCAAGGTGGAGGACACGGACCTGTCCCTGTCGGCCGGGACCTCGGGCATCTTCCAGGTCGGCAAGCGCAAGTTCTTGAAAATTAGCCTGACCTAAAGCGGGGCATTCGGCCCATGGTCTTTGAAATAATCACTACATATCAGTGAGTTACAGGTATCCTTGTCGTATGTGACGGTCTATACATATGGATCCAGTCATGTATATAAAATAGGATTTTGTTGACATGAAGGAAAATTGTATATAGAAAGTAACTGTTTTCTATACACATGGGGCTGATATGGATACCGTGACGACCGAAGGCACTCTCTCACCGCTACCACCCACCGCCGAGCTGGAGTCCCGTTCGGTGCTGAAAGGCCTGGCCCCGGCCCACCGCTATCTAGCTGAACTCAAGGGCATGGCAGCCACCATCCCTAACGAGCATATCCTGATCAACACCCTTGCCCTGCAGGAGGCCAAGGACAGTTCCGAGATCGAGAACGTCATCACCACCCACGACGAGCTCTACAAGGCCGACCTGTTTGCAGATTATATAAAGAACCCAGCTGCCAAGGAGGTCAGTCGTTACGCGACCGCCTTGAAGACCGCTTTCGGGCAGGTGAAACGCGACCAACTGCTCACCGTCAACCGGATTGTCGAGATTCACCGATCGCTGGAGCAGAACGAGGGCGGCATCCGCAAACTTCCAGGCACGGCACTCAAGAACGAGCGCACTGGCGAGACCGTTTATACGCCGCTGCAGGATCATGGGGAGATTGTGTGCCTGATGAGCAACCTGGAGCAATTCATTAACGATGACGCGTTCTGTGATGTCGACCCCCTGGTCAAGATGGCGGTGATCCACCACCAGTTCGAGAGCATCCACCCTTTTTATGACGGCAACGGCCGTACCGGACGCATCATCAACATCCTCTACTTGGTGGCAAAGGGGCTGCTTGATATCCCGGTGCTTTATCTCAGCCGCTATATCATCCGCAACAAGGCAGACTACTACCGCCTGTTGCAGGCCACGCGGGATACCGGTGACTGGGAGTCATGGATCCTCTACATGCTGGAAGGCGTCGAACTCACCTCGCGCCAGACCATCTGGATCATCCAGC
>VXPJ01000044.1 GCA_009839635.1 Pseudomonadota bacterium | reverse complement strand
GGAAGGTACAGATGATTTGCTGTACGAGGTGGTGTGGCGTGAATGCGCTCTTGCCTCCGGGCTGGAAGCTGCGGACTTCTTCCCCGAACCGGCTTCGGTCAAGGATCGTACCCAGCTGTTCTCCGAGTACCTGAAGGATGCTGGCGTTGGGCCCGAAGACCGGGACGCCCTGCTTTCGGAGCTCGAGCACTGGTCATGGGCCTATGCGCTCGCCAACCTCGACCGCTTGGGATGGCAGCGTGTTGCCGGCGAGACCGTCGATGCGGATGCGTTGCGCCAGCAACTGGACGTGAGCGAAGACCACAGGCGTCTGTTTCGCCGAATGCTCGAGATGCTGACCCGGTGCGAGGTGCTGAAAGAGGTCGATGACGGCTTTCTCGTGTTGTCGGGGTCAGAGGATGCATGGCCGGGTGGGCTTGTCGAAGACCCTGAAGCACATGCGGAAAAAATGGCCGAGCGGTTTCCTCACGGGCTGACCGAGGTTGGATTATTTCGGCGCTCCGGGAGCGCATTGGCCGATGTTCTGCGCGGTCAGGCCGATCCCCTGACACTGTTGTTCAGCAGTGGCGAGCCTACCGCAGCCGACCTGTATCTTCGTGCACCGGTAGCTCAGGCGGCCAACCGAATGCTGGGAGAAGCGGTGCGTATGCTTGTCGCCGCGTTGCCCGCCGGGCGGCGTTTGCGGGTGATCGAGGTAGGCGCGGGCACGGGTTCGGCGACGGCATCCGTGTTGCCGGAGCTGCCGCAGGGCCAGTTCGAGTACACCTACACGGATATCTCGGCTGGCTTTTTCGCAGAAGCGGAGGCGCGCTTTGGGGACGGCAGCGGCCACATCGATTATCGACCGCTGGACATCGAGAAAGACCCTCAGGACCAGGGCTTTGAGGTGCACGGCTATGATTTACTGATCGCATCCAACGTACTTCATGCGACACGCCTGCTGCCTGAGACGCTGGCCCACTGCCTGAAACTCCTCGCCCCTTCCGGACAGTTGGTCGCACTTGAGAACCTTCGCGGCCAGGGCTGGATGGACCTGACTTTTGGGCAACTAGATGGCTGGTGGCGTTTCGCCGATGACTACCGCCCGCACCATGCGCTGGCCAACCCTGCGGTGTGGCGCCAGGCACTGGGCGATGCCGGTTTCGATGCGATTGAGATTCTGGGCGTGGACGAGTCGGAGACCGCCAAACTTCCGGACCGTGGTGTAATCGTGGCCCGTGGCCCCGCCCGGGTGCATGAGGCTCCAGGCATGTGGATTCTGATGGCGGATGAGGGCGGGACCGCTTCACACCTGGCGCACGAGCTCGCAGACCGCAATCAGACGGTTGTGTTGGCAGGCCCCGGTTTTGACAAGGCTGCCGACTTCAAGATATCCGGCCCCGGTGTGCACGAGGTGTACGCGGATGCGATACGGCGCGAGTCTTGGCAGCAGCTTGTAGAGCACCTGCCAGGCAACCTGCCCTTCAGCGGGGTGGTGCATTTTGCAGGACTCGACGGGCATGGCATGCAGGCGAATACCGCGGAAATTGCAGAGGATGTCGAACGCGCCGGGGCGAGCGCGCTGGCCCTAGTGCAGGGAGTGGCCGATTCGCCCCGTGAGCCTGCCAAGGGCATCTGGCTGATTACGCGTGGGGCGCAGATTCTGGAGCGGGAACGCGGCGGGGAACTCGCCGGTGCGATTCTGTGGGGTTTCGGCAAGGCCGTGGACCGAGAGGCGGCGCACCTGTGCCCCCGGATGATCGATCTGGACCCGCAGCCCGAAGCCTCATCACCTGATCTGGCCAATGAACTGCTGTATCCCGATACCGAAAATCACATTGTCTATCGCTCGGGTCGACGACAGGTGGCGCGCCTGGTCCGCTTTGCAGATGGGCCAGCGCGCCTGGCACTGCCGAAGGCGCCGGACTGGGTGCTGGCACCGGACCCGGGCGGAACATTTGATCGCCCCTGCGTGCAGTCCCTTGCTGTGCGCCCACTGGAACCCAGGGAGGTGCGCGTCGAGGTCGATGCGGCGGGTCTGAACTTCTGGGATGTGTTCCGCTCCCTCGGGTTCATCGAGGAGGGGATGCTTGGCCGGGAGATGTGCGGGCGTGTCATCGAGACCGGCTCCGAAGTGAGCAGCGTGATGACCGGTACGCGTGTCATTGGACTCGGCTTCGGCGCCTTTGGTCCGCAGATGATCACGCGAGAGGAACTTGTCTCTGCTGCCCCTTCGGGGTATTCGGTCACAGAACTGGCGACGGTGCCGAGCGCGTATGTCTCCGCGGCACTCTCCTATGAACTTTCCGGACTGCAGGCTGGCGAGCGCGTATTGATTCATGCCGGTGCCGGCGGGGTGGGCCTTGCAGCCATCCAGCTTGCCCAGGCCGCGGGGACCGAGGTACTGGCCACGGCAAGCCTGCCCAAACAGGCATACCTCAGATCACTGGGGGTGGAGCATCTGTTCGACAGTCGCACGACGGCCTTCGGGGAGCAGATCCTCGAAGTGACCGGTGGAGCTGGTGTGGACGTGGTGCTGAACAGCCTGACGAGCGAAGGATTTATTGATGCCAGCCTGTCCTGCCTGCGCCAGGGAGGCCGGTTCGTGGAACTGGCCCGCAAGGACATCCTGAGCCCGGAGGAGATGGCAGCGGTGCGCCCGGATGTGGGGTATGACATTCTGGAGCTCGATGTCCTGAAAAAGACGGATCCGGCATGGGTCGGGCGGGTGCTGGACAATGTTACGGGGCAGCTCGCTTCAGGCGAAATCGGGCCGATCGTGCACAGCCGGTGGCCTCTGGCTGAAGCTGGGGCCGCCTTGCGGTTCATGCGGTCTGCCCGGCATCTGGGAAAGATCGTTGTCACGGCGCCGGCACTCTCAACAGGCCGACTGCGCCAGGACGCCACCTACCTTGTAACCGGCGGCCTGGGCGGAATTGGCATTGCCGTGGCCGACTGGCTGGTCGGGCAGGGTGCCGGGACCCTTGTACTGAATGGGCGCCGCAGCCCGGATGCCGAGGCCGAGTCCGCGATCCGGGAGCTTCGCGAACGCGGGGCATCGATCCACGTGGAGATTGCGGATGTGACAGATGCCGCGGCGATGGACCGGATGATGTCGCACATCGACCAGGAATTGCCGCCGCTTGCCGGTGTGATTCACAGTGTAGGGGTGCTGTCGGACGGTGCACTGACAAACCAGAACTGGGAGCGATTTGAACAGGTGCTGGGACCGAAGATTCTGGGCGCTTGGCACCTGCACCGCTCGACGCTTGATCGTGACCTCGATTTCTTCATTCTTTTTTCAAGCCGCGTGGGCGTGATGGGGAATCCGGGTCAGGCGAACCACGCCGCGGCCAATGCCTTCCTGGACCAGTTGGCTGGCCACCGGCGCGCTCTGGGGCTTGCCGGACAGGCGATTGCCTGGGGTGCGTGGTCCGAGATCGGCGAAGCCGCAGAGCAAAAGGACCGCATCGAACGCCAGCGTTCTGCACTGGGTGGCCGCTGGTTCACCCCACAGCAAGGTCTCAAGGCCCTTGAACGGCTGGTACGCCAGGATGTCATGACCTCCGTGGTGATGTCGATGGACTGGTCAGTGTTCCAAAAGGCTGTCGGTGAGCGCCCTCCGTTTCTGGAGGATAGGCTTGTGCCGGACGA
>VXPJ01000059.1:27817-31278 GCA_009839635.1 Pseudomonadota bacterium | reverse complement strand
AATATAAGCTTATTCTATCTAGTGGTATCTGGTTATAAACTAAGTTTTATAAAGGGAAATAGTAAATCGGAGATCCCTAAATTAATAAGTAATAATTTATTAATATGATAATTATTATTTACTATTATTTATTCATAGAGGTGATACTGTTTATGGCCAATGCCGCTCACGGCTGGTCTGAATTCTTTTAGCTCCGTATCAAGCAAGAGGGGGTAAGAATGCCAGCCCCAAACCAGTCGTAGCGGCTTCGAATTGACACACTACGGAGAGTGCATCATGGCAAAAATCGTCTCAGCAGCTGATCGCTACAAAGCGGGTGTTCTGGAATACAAGCAGATGGGGTACTGGGAGCCCGATTACCAGCCCAAGGATACGGATCTCATCTGCGTGTTCAGGATTACCCCTCAAAGCGGGGTCGACCCGGATGAAGCTGCAGCCGCCGTGGCCGGGGAATCGTCCACCGCAACTTGGACGGTGGTCTGGACGGACCGTCTGACCGCCTGTGAGCTGTATCGCGCAAAGGCCTACCGGGTAGACCCGGTGCCCAACTCCGAAGATCAGTATTTTGCGTACATCGCCTATGACCTTGACCTGTTCGAGCCGGGTTCAATCGCGAACATGACTGCATCCATTATCGGGAACGTTTTTGGTTTCAAGGCGCTGAAATGCCTGCGCCTTGAAGACATGCGCATCCCGGTCGCGTACATGAAGACGTTTCAGGGTCCGGCCTCCGGGATCGTCGTCGAGCGTGAACGACTTGAAAAGTATGGCCGTCCCTTGCTGGGTGCTACGGTGAAGCCCAAGCTGGGGCTTTCAGGACGCAATTACGGACGCGTGGTGTACGAAGCCCTGAAGGGCGGACTGGATTTCACCAAGGATGATGAAAACATCAATTCACAGCCCTTCATGCACTGGAGGGACCGGTTCTTGTATTGCATGGAGGCCGTCAACCGGGCCCAGGTGATGAGTGGTGAGGTCAAGGGACATTACCTCAACGTCACGGCGGCAACGATGGAAGACATGTACGAGCGCGCCGAGTTCGCCAAGAAGCTGGGGTCCGTGATTGTCATGATCGACCTGGTCATCGGCTACACGGCCATTCAGTCGATGGCAAAGTGGGCCCGTGGCAACGACATGATCCTGCATTTGCATCGTGCAGGGCACGGCACGTACACGCGTCAAAAATCACACGGCGTCAGTTTCCGGGTAATTGGCAAGTGGATGCGTATGGCCGGGGTCGATCACATACACGCCGGGACGGTGGTCGGAAAGCTCGAGGGCGACCCGCGCACGGTGGCCGGAATTTATGACGTCCTTCGTGAGACCTACAATCCGAAAAACCTGGAGCATGGCATATTTTTTGACCAGGACTGGGCCTCGTTGAACAAGACCATGCCGGTTGCATCCGGGGGCATTCATGCCGGGCAGATGCATCAGCTTGTGCATTATCTCGGCGAGGACGTCGTGCTTCAGTTTGGCGGAGGCACGATCGGCCATCCAATGGGTATCGAGGCCGGCGCCACGGCAAATCGCGTTGCACTTGAGACCATGATCCTGGCCAGGAACGAGGGACGGGATTACATCAACGAAGGCCCGGAGATCCTGCAACGGGCGGCAAAGTCCTGCAAGCCCCTGCAAGCGGCACTCGATACGTGGAAGGACATCACGTTCAACTTCGAGTCGACCGACACGCCTGATTTTGTGCCCGTTGCCACCGCGGTGGCCTAACTGCAAGGAGTACCGCCATGCGCATTACACAAGGAACATTCTCTTTTTTACCCGAGCTCACGGATGAGCAGATCAAAAAGCAGGTCAAGTACTGCCTGGATCAAAACTATGCGGTAAACATCGAGTACACGGATGACCCTCATCCAAGAAATACATACTGGGAAATGTGGGGTCTGCCCATGTTTGATCTCAAGGATCCGGCAGGTGTGCTGATGGAGATCAACGAATGTCGAAAGACCTATCCTGAACATTATATTCGGGTTGGCGCGTTCGACAGTGAGCGCGGTACGGAAAGCCTGCGCATATCGTTCATCGTCAATCGCCCCTCTCACGAGCCCGGTTTTCGCCTGGAGCGCACAGAAACGGATGGGCGGTGCATTCGTTACACCGCGCACTCCTACGCAAGGTTGAGCGAATCGAGGGGGCGCTGACAGTGAGTGAATCCGGTTTGAAGCCGGTCGACCCGCCTGAGAAAAAAGCCTCCGATGAGGAGGTGATCGATCTTCACGGTGAGTACGAGGCATCCAACGTGCAGGATGTGCTTGACAGGCTGGACCGCGAACTCGTCGGGCTGCATCCGGTCAAGACCCGGATCAAGGAAATCGCCGCATTGCTGCTGGTGGACCGTGCACGCAAGTCATTTGGACTCACATCGGAGACGCCCACTTTGCATATGAGTTTTACCGGCAACCCCGGCACGGGTAAAACCACTGTGGCCATGCGGATCGCAGAGATTCTGCATTGTCTGGATTACGTGCGGGAGGGCCACCTTGTTTCTGTCACACGTGATGACTTGGTGGGTCAGTACATTGGGCATACGGCTCCCAAGACCAAGGAGGTCATCAAAAAAGCCATGGGTGGCGTACTGTTCATTGACGAGGCCTATTACCTGTACCGGCCGGAGAATGAACGCGACTATGGCCAGGAAGCCATCGAGATCCTTCTGCAGGTGATGGAAAACAACCGCGATGACCTGGTCGTCATTCTGGCGGGATACAAGGAACGCATGGATACATTTTTCCAAAGCAACCCGGGGTTTCGCTCCCGCATTGCTCATCATATTGACTTTCCAGACTACTCTGCAGATGAACTGCTGGAGATTGGCCAGTTGCTTTTGGGACAGCAAAGCTACTGCCTGAGCGAAGCAGGCGAAAAGGCATTCAGCGAGTACATCGATCTGCGGATGAAACTACCCCAGTTTGCCAATGGTCGTTCAATACGGAATGCGTTGGACCGGGCCCGACTGCGTCAGGCCAATCGTCTGTTCAATAGTTCGCTCTCACAAAAATTTGTCAAACAGGACCTGATGACGCTTGAAGCCGAGGATTTTTATGCGAGCCGTGTGTTCGCTGAAGGCAAATTGGACCGGGCCCAGGTTTTTTCGATCTGAAATTTTGAGTTGTGCACCTGTCGATCGTGACTGAATGACCGATCCAGAAATGAAGTGAAGATTTTACATATTGCCTGAAAGCTGTGGAGTTTCTATGTCATTGATCACCTTGAGACAGTTGCTGGAGCATGCTGCTACGGAGAACTACGGTGTACCGGCCTTCAATGTCAACAACATGGAACAGATTCAGGCGATCATGCAGGCTGCCGATGAAACAGACAGTCCGGTGATCCTGCAGACTTCAGCTGGAGCGCGCAAGTACGCCGGTTCCAGCTTTTTGCGTCATCTGATCGAGGCATCCATGGAAACCTGGCCGCATATCCCGGTCGTCGTTCACCAGGAC
>VXPJ01000059.1:0-27807 GCA_009839635.1 Pseudomonadota bacterium | reverse complement strand
GTCTGCCTGCGTTCAATTCAGCTAGGTTTCAGCTCGGTGATGATGGACGGGTCGCTCGGGGAAGATATGAAGACCCCGATGTCGTTTGAATACAACAAGGATGTCACAGGCGAAGTGGTCAGGCTGGCGCATGCCTGCGGTGTTTCAGTGGAAGGAGAACTGGGCTGTCTGGGATCACTGGAGACCTGTCAGGCGGCGGAAGAAGACGGCTCGGGTACAGAAGGAATCCTTACCCGCGAGCAGTTGCTGACCGACCCGGATGAGGCCGTGGAGTTTGTGCGACACACCAGCATCGATGCGCTGGCACTGGCCATCGGCACAAGCCATGGCGCCTACAAGTTCACCCGTCCTCCAACTGGAGAAATCCTTGCAATCAGCCGAATCAAGCAGATCCACAAGCGGTTGCCGGATACTTACCTGGTAATGCACGGGTCTTCTTCGGTGCCGCAGGAGTGGCTCAGCATCATCAACGACTACGGTGGTGATATGGGCCAGACCTATGGTGTCCCGGTGCAAGAGATCTGCGAGGGGATCAGTCACGGTGTGCGCAAGGTGAACATCGATACGGATTTGCGCATGGCGAGTACCGGTGCAGTTCGAAAGTTTTTAAGTGAAGATACCAAGAACTTTGACCCTCGCAAGTTTCTGTCCGCATCGACTCTGGCCATGAAAGAAATCTGCAAGTCCAGATTCGAGGCTTTTGGTTGTGCAGGAAAGGCACCGCTTGTTAAGCCCATCAGCCTGGAGGTCATGACTGCCCGCTACGAATCGGGGGAACTCGATCCCAGAATCCATTAGTGAGGTACGGATGCAAACGTTGAAAACACATGGTGCAGCAACCGTGGGGGGAGTGTAGATGTCCGCCAAGCACCCAATCATTGCCGTTACAGGATCTTCAGGCGCAGGCACCACATCTGTGAAAAGCGCTTTTGAGCACATTTTCATCAGGGAAAGTTTTTTCCCCTGCCTGATCGAAGGGGACAGTTTCCACCGGTATGACCGCAGGGAAATGGAGATCGAGGCAAAAAAGGCCTTGGGCGAGGGTGAGAATTTCAGTCACTTTGGCCCGGAGGCGAACCTTTTCGAAGAACTGGAGCAACAGTTCATAAGCTATGGCAAGTCCGGTACGTGCAAGGTACGCAAGTACCTGCACGATGAAAAGGAAGCACTTCCGTACGATCAGGAACCCGGTACTTTCACGGACTGGGAGAACTACAGGGCAGAGACCGACCTGCTTTTCTACGAGGGGCTGCATGGCGGTATCGTGAACGAGAATGTGAATGTCGCAGCCCATGTGGATTTGCTGATCGGTGTAGTGCCGGTTGTGAATCTGGAATGGATACAGAAAATCCATCGGGATATTGCCGAACGGGGCTATCGGCCGGAAGTCGTGACGAATACGATTTTGCGAAGGATGTATGACTACATCCACTACATAACACCGCAATTTTCCAGGACCGATGTCAATTTCCAGCGCGTACCGACAGTGGACACATCCAATCCCTTCATTGCCAGGGACATCCCCACTCCGGACGAAAGTTTCGTAGTAATACGGTTCAGCAATCCCAGTAAATTCAACATAGATTTCTGCTACCTGCAGGCAATGATCCAGGGATCATTCATGTCGAGACGGAATACCATCGTGGTTCCTGGCGGGAAAATGGGACTGACGATCGAACTCGTCTTTGGTCCTGTAATCGAGAAAATCGTGCAGAAGTCCAAGGCATTGAAAAGCAGGATGAGAAGGAAAAAGCCCGTGTATCAGGCCGTCAGCGTGGTGTAGCAAATCAAGGCTGTTTTCTGATCGGGGAACATTGTCAATGCTGCTGTGGTCATTATAGACATGGGGCATCTAGGGAAAGTGAGGTACTAGTTATGCTGGGTTTACCTTTGTTTTTGAAACGGCTGTCAAGACACAACTCCCGTTTGGGATCTGCAAGCCCTTCCTCCCACGCATGCAAAACATTTGAATTGCACGCACCGCTTGAACTGGACAGCAATGACGCGCTTGCGGTGATGGCCTATAGCGAGGCCCTGGAAACCATGGCGATCAAAAATGAACTAATTGATGCATTGCTTGTGGAGGAAATGTCACACGAAATTGACAGGCACCGGGAAACAAGTGAATCGACAGACTCCAGGAGTGTGTCCAAAGCACTGCTTCCCAAGGCCAAAGAGGTGATCCACGATTACTATGTCTCGACGACGAAGGACCCCGTCAGCCACGAGGATACTTATCGTCAAGCCCACGAGACCTTTGATGTTGATCTGCTTCAGTCGCTGACACACACCTACGCGAGGACCTTCATCAGGCAATACTACTGCCCCCGGCACTGAAGGGCCGGACACCGGAAGTTTTATGCCCCTGCCTGAGGGGGGCTGTTTGATGGGGATGGCGCAGCAGGCACGGGTGTCCTGCGCTCGCTTGGCAAATCATTTGCCGCGGTAGGTGATCCTTCCCTTGCTCAGGTCGTAGGGTGTCATTTCCACAGTCACTTTGTCACCGGTAAGAATCTTGATGTAATGTTTTCGCATGCGGCCGGATATGTGTGCAGTGACTACGTGGCCGTTTTCGAGTTCAACGCGAAACATCGTATTCGGTAAGGTTTCAATAACCGTACCTTCCATCTCGATGTGGTCTTCTTTTGGCATTCTGCTCCCAGAGGGTCATAGCGGTGACGCCATTATTATGCAATTAAAAAATAAAACAAGGCTTGGAAATAATTTAGTACAATCCGAGTACCCAATCTCCCCAGCACAAACCTTATGGACTTCGCGTACATCTTCCCTGGTCAGGGATCACAGTCGATCGGCATGATGAAGGACCTGAGTACGGAGTACCCCGAAATCAAGCAAATCTTCGAACAGGGTTCGGATGTCCTGCAGCTGGACTTGTGGAAGTTGGTTACGCATGGGCCGGAAGAAGAACTCAATAGAACTGAAAACACACAGCCGGTCATGCTGTGTGCCTGCATGGCTGTACACGCGATCTTCCACGAATGCTTTTCCGCCCCGCCGCGCATGCTGGCTGGACACAGCTTCGGGGAATATACAGCCCTGGTTTGTGCCAAGGTATTCAATTTCGAGGCCGCACTTCCTCTTGCAAAATTCCGGGGCCAGGTCATGCAGCAGGCAGTTCCCGAAGGGCAGGGTGCGATGGTGGCCGTGCTTGGTCTTGAAACCGAGATCTTGAATAAAATCTGTGAGCAGTCCACCTCAACAGAGGGGATCGTCGAAGCAGTAAATTTCAATGCACCGGGACAAACCGTACTTGCCGGCAGCCAAAAAGCCGTGACTGCTGCATTGCAGGCCGCAAAGCAGGCGGGAGCCAAGCGCTGTATCCTGCTGCCCTTGAGTGTGCCCTCGCACAGCACCCTGATGAAACCTGCAGCTGAGCAGTTGCGTGATTACTTGCAGGACATTGATATGCATGCCCCACAAGTTGAGGTCATTCAGAATGTCGATGTCTGCTCATATTCCGGCGAAGCTGAAATCAGGGACGCGTTGTATCGACAGCTGTTCAATCCGGTGCGCTGGGTGGAAACGATCCAGCACATGATTTCATGTGGCGTGAAAGTGCTGGTCGAGCTGGGACCAGGCAGGGTGCTGACAGGTTTCAACAAGCGCATAGATCGCAGTGTGTCGGGCTGCTCTGTCCATGACCTCAACAGTCTTGACCAAACGCTTGAGCAGTTGAATGCATTGGCTTCTGCGGGGCAGGCATGAATGATCAGCTAGCCCTGGTGACGGGCGCAAGTCGGGGAATCGGCAAGGCGATCCTGCATGCTCTGGCTGCACAAGGGCTGGAGGTGGTCGGCACTGCGACGACGACCGCCGGTGCGCAAAGCATCGATGCCGAACTCAGCCAGGCGAAGCTGAACGGAAAGGGAATGCAGCTGGATGTCACGCAGGCAGATTCCGTAAATGCCTTGCTTGAGGAAATCAAGGCCAGTTACTCGCCCCCCTGTATCCTGGTCAACAATGCCGGGATTACCCGGGATAGCCTGCTTTTGCGAATGAAGGATGAGGACTGGGATACGGTAATCAATACGAATCTTTCCTCGATGTACCGACTGACCCGCGCATGCCTGCGAGGTATGATGAAAATGCGCCACGGACGTATCATCAACATTGCCTCGGTTGCAGCCATGTCCGGCAACGCCGGGCAGTCCAACTATACCGCTTCCAAGGCAGGGGTGATCGGCTTCACCAAGTCCCTTGCGCGTGAGGTGGCATCGCGTGGCATCACGGTGAATGTCGTCGCTCCGGGATTCATTGAGACGGACATGACCGCAGAACTCAATGAATCGCAGCGAGCGCATGCCATCGGGCAGATTCCTGCAGGACACATGGGTACGCCGGAAGATGTTGCGCATGCCGTGTGTTTTCTGGTTTCTGAAGGTGCTGCCTATATCACGGGTGAGACGATTCACGTCAATGGTGGCCTGTACATGGGCTGACACACACCAAAGATATCTTTATTTTAATTTAATTATTGTATTTAAGATATTGTTATTGTTTGGTTTATAGGATTCGGTCTGGTGCAAACAACCAATAGGCATGGTTGTCGATGTGGTAAAGATGGCACAGGGATATTCTTTTCAATACAATAATTGCCCGGTCCGGACTCGGGCCGCACAACTTTTGCAAAGAGGAAGCAACCGCTATGAGCAATTTTGAAGAACGAGTTAGGAAAATTATTGTAGAGCAGCTGGGAGTGGGTGAAGACGAAGTCTCGGATGACGCATCATTTGTGGATGACTTGGGTGCAGACTCTTTGGATACGGTCGAGCTGGTGATGGCTTTGGAGGAGGAGTTTGAATGTGAAATCCCCGATGAAGAAGCGGAAAAAATCACCACGGTGAAACAGGCCATCGATTACGTCAGCTCGCATCAGTAACTGCCTGCATGCAATTGTGCAAGGCAAACCTCCCTTTCTCCACCTGACCGGATGAGATAAAAACTATGGTGTCTCGGCGACGTGTTGCAGTGACCGGGTTGGGTATCGTGTCCCCCGTTGGTTCGGCGACTCCCAAGGCATGGGAAAATATCGTCGCTGGCAACAGCGGGATTTCCAACATCGACTGTTTTGATGCCAGCGAATTTTCCGTGCAAATCGCGGGACAAACCCGGGATTTCAATGCCGATGACTATCTGTCAAAGAAGGACCAGCGCAAGATGGACCCCTTTATCCACTATGGAATTGGTGCCGGGGTCCAGGCAGCAGAGGATTCCGGTTTTGAGGTGACAGAAGAGAATGCGGATCGAATCGGGGTGGCCATCGGAAGCGGCATAGGCGGGTTGCCGGGTATTGAAAAAAGCAACGAAGCGTACCTGGAGTCCGGGCCAAGAAAAATCTCTCCATTTTTCGTGCCCAGCAACATCATTAACATGGTCTCGGGAAATTTGTCGATCATGCGGGGCTACCGAGGCCCGAACATTTCGATCGTCTCTGCCTGTTCCACCGGCACGCACAATATCGGGGATGCTGCCAGAATGATTGCCTACGGCGATGTGGACATCATGATTGCCGGAGGAGCCGAGATGGCTACCTGTCCACTGGGCGTCGGAGGGTTTGCCGCTGCCAGGGCACTGTGTGCTTCTCACAACGAAGATCCGGAAACGGCCAGCCGCCCATTCGACCTGGACCGTGACGGCTTTGTACTGGGCGATGGGGCAGGCGTCCTCGTGCTGGAAGAATTCGAGCATGCCAAGGCACGTTCTGCAAGAATCTACTGCGAGCTGGTTGGATACGGCACGAACAGCGATGCATACCACATGACCTCACCGGCCAAAGGAGGGCACGGGGCTTCGAAATGCATGCAGAATGCGCTGCGCGATGCGGAACTCAATCCCGTGGATGTCGACTATATCAATGCGCATGGCACCTCGACCCCGGCAGGGGATATTGCCGAGACCGAGGCAATCAAGACCACATTTGGTGACCACGCCAGCCAGCTGGCGATCAGTTCGACCAAGTCCATGACCGGGCACTTGCTGGGTGCGGCCGGCGGCGTTGAGGCCTTGTTCAGCATCCTGGCGGTATACCACGGCATCTTGCCTCCCACGATCAATTACGACACACCGGACCCGGAATGCGATCTGGACTATGTCCCGAACGAGGCGCGCAACAAGCAGGTGGACATTGCACTGTCCAACTCGTTTGGTTTTGGTGGCACCAACGCGACTGTAGTTTTCAAAAAGGTCTAAAACTTGGAACCTGACAGCGCAGGCAAAGTGGCTGCACTTTGAATGACGCTGTGTCAGGGATCTTGAAATGCAGGCGCCAACCATCATAGTCAACGGGCAGGCATGCGAAAACATCACTGTCCTTGACCGGGGTCTGCTTTATGGAGACGGCCTGTTCGAAACCATGGCGGTGCGCCATGGAAGCGTGCGATTCCTGGAAGATCACCTGCATCGTCTTCAGACCGGGTGCCAGGTACTGGGCCTGACCGGCCTCGACCTCGACACCTTGAAAAAAGAGGTGGCCCGGACCATCAATGCCGACAAGGAATGCATCATCAAGGTAATCATCACACGGGGTACGGGTGACCGGGGTTATCGCCCTGTGCACCAGGCATTGACCCGGATTGTCCAGAAATTTCCATGGCCGGTGTTTCCGCAAGCTTACCAGGACCGGGGTATCGACATCACGCTGTGCAAGTTCCGCCTGTCCCATCAGCCCAGGCTTGCGCAAATCAAGCATCTGAACCGCCTTGAGCAGGTGCTTGCACGCAGTGAGTGGGAAGATGAATTCCAGGAAGGACTGGTTTGTGACGCGCAGGACCATGTCATCGAAGCCACTGCAAGCAATGTATTTTTTGAAGCCAATGGCGGTCTGGTCACCCCGGACCTCAGCCAGTGCGGGGTTGCGGGGGTATTGCGCGGGCAAATCATCCGTTACTGCCAGCGTCACAATATCGAACTCTCGGTTCGGGCTGTCAGCCTTGGGGAAGCGGCGGAAATGGATGCGATGTTCATATGCAACTGTATCATTGGCATATGGCCGGTGAAACGCTTCGATTCCCTGCAGTTTTCCAGATCTGAGCTGACCGGAAGGCTGATGTCCGTGTTTAACCAGTGAAGGACGGATGATGAATTCACAGTACGGGCTGATTGCAGTTGTCTTGTTGGTCTTGATCGTGCTGACAGCCTATTTCAAAGACTATGCGGAGCGTCCGTTGTCCGTTGATTCTGAACAGGTGAAACTGTTGATTGTCCCGGGTACAAGCTTTCGGGAAGTGACCCGGCAACTCCACGAAGTCGGCATTATTTCAAACCGGTGGAGCTGGGATACCTACGCACGCATCAGCGGTGCAGCCCACGAGATCAAGGCCGGCGAATACCTGCTTGTGAGGACGTTAAGCCCGCGACAACTGCTGCATAAGCTGGTGCAGGGAGAGGGTACGCAGTTTGCCGTGACCGTGATCGAGGGATCGACGTTCAAGCAGCTCTGGGAAGCCGTCCAAAAGAATGGCAAGATCACCAAGACCGTACCTTCACCGGAAAAATTGCTCACCAAGCTGAATCTGAAAAGCAGCCATCCCGAGGGGTGGTTTTTCCCCGACACCTATCGTTTCTCACCGGGCGTGACCGACGTGCAGTTTTTCCAGCATCTGGCGCGGCACATGCAGTCTGTACTGGATGAGGAGTGGGCAAAGAAAAAGCCAGACCTCCCGATCCACACCCAGGAAGAAGCCCTGACTCTGGCCTCCATCATTGAAAAGGAAACCACGGTGGATTACGAGCGCGCCATGATCTCCGCCGTTTTCACCACCCGCCTGAAACGTGGCATGCGGCTGCAAGCCGACCCTACGGTGATTTACGGGATGGGAGATGCCTACGACGGCAACATCAGGCGCAAGGACCTGAAAAAGGATACACCTTACAACACCTATTTACACAAGGGTCTTCCTCCTACACCGATTGCACTTCCAGGCCGTGCTTCCATTGCTGCCGCACTGAACCCGGCGGACAGTGAAATGATGTTTTTTGTTGCCAAGCGAGATGGCACACACCACTTTTCTTCAACCTATTCGGAACATCGCAAGGCGGTCATCCGTTACCAGCTCAAGGGCTGCAAGAACTGTTATGGTGGAGATCTCAAAAACTGAGAGGCCAGACAAGAACATGGCGGACATCAGTCAAACATTGCGTGGCAAATTCATTACTTTTGAGGGCACGGAAGGTACGGGCAAGACGACGCAGATCCAGTGCTTGGAGGAATACCTGCATTCACGGGGTCTCAATGTCCTGGTCACGCGTGAGCCTGGCGGTACCCGGGCCGGAGAGCAGGTCAGGACCGTGCTGCTGGAGCAGACTGAAGTGCCGCTTGATGCGAGAACAGAACTGCTGCTGATGTTTGCGGCCCGTGCGCAGCATCTTGCCGAAATCATTTACCCGGCACTGCGCGATGGTGCCTGGGTTCTGTGTGACCGGTTTACGGATGCAAGCTATGCCTACCAGGGCGGTGGGCGCGGTATCTCCGATTCAGACATCAAAGAAATCGAGTCGGTGGTACACCCGGGCTTTCAGCCTGACCTGACCATCGTGCTGACCTGTGCACTGGAAACTGCAATGCAGCGCGTGAGCAGCCGCGGCAAAAAGGATCGTTTTGAACGTGAGTCACAGGATTTCTTCGAGCGTGTGCATGCCGCCTACCTGAAGCTTGCCGGGCGTGACCCGAAACGTTTTGCCGTGATCAATACAGAACCGGAAATCGAAGAGGTCGCATCGCGTATCCGGCAAACCGTGGATTCAAGGTTCTCTCTGTAGGCGCGGGGTGCAATAGTGGTTTATCCTTGGCTAATAGACGCATGGCAGCAGTACCTGCACTACCTGGTCAATGAGCGTCTGACGCACGCAATTCTTGTATCCGGTCCGCCTGCAATTGGCAAACTTGAATTTTGCCGGACCTATGTTCGACGCATGAACTGCACGAACCCGGATCCGCAGGGATATCCGTGCGGGGCCTGTGATAATTGCCACCTGATCAAGGCAGGTACCCATCCGGATGTGCGCTTTATCAATATGGAAGAAGCTGACAGGTCTGAACAGATCAAAGTAGATGACATACGGGAGATCAACCGGTTCATGGCACTCAGCCGCCAACAGGGCCAGTTCAAGGTTGTTTGCATCAATCGCGCGCACAGGATGAACATCAATGCAGCCAACGCACTGTTGAAGACACTTGAGGAGCCGCCTCCGGGTTCAGTCCTTTTTTTGGTCAGTGATCGTGCCGAGGGGCTGCCTGCAACCATCAGAAGCCGCTGCCAGATCTGGAAATTCGGTGTGCCCGATTCCACACTGGCGCTGCACTGGCTGCAGGAAAAAGCAGCCAGTTCCGCCTGGCAGGACCTGCTTGGCGCTTGCGGTGGACGACCGCTACTCGCTTGGGAGTCACATGACAGTGGCCTCGGCAAGATGCGCACTACCTTTTACGAGCAGCTGCACGCATTGATGACTGGCAAGGAAACCGTGACCGGAATTTCATCCAGGCTCAGAAATGAAGATCCGGAAAGAATCGTCGAGTGGCTGCAAGCCTGGTGCGGTGATTTGATTCGTTGCCGCTTCAAGGAGCATCCCGAGACCATTGAAAATCCGGATGTACTTGAAAGCCTGCAGAACTTGGCACAGCAGGCGATACTCTATTCACTGTTTGATTGCCTGGATCGACTTACCGATTCCAAGCGTATCGTCAGTGCCTCAATGAACCAACGCCTGTTTGTCGAGAACATGCTGGTTCAGTGTCAGCAATCACTGCAGCCGCCGTCCTTGCAGGGGCGGTGAAGACCACTGTCTGCTTCCAGGCGTTCGACAATTGTGTAATGCCTGACCTTGATCTTCTATATAATGCTAGAAGACACACCGGGTACTTCTTGAAGCAAATGAAAAAAGACTGGCTTTTGTTATCAGGCGGTGAGCAGCTCAATAGCGGGAGTGTTTCATACATAGAAGGCCTTTACGAAGACTACCTGGCCCATCCGGACTCGGTGCCTGCCTCGTGGCAGAAACTATTCAGCACACTTGAGACTTTACCCCACCAGGGTGCATCGTCCCTTGCGGATTCCGAGCGCAGTGACACGGACTTTGCGCTAGAGCTTGATCAGGATACCTATGAGCAGTCGGTGGATGTATTTGGCCTGATCAGTGCAGTCGAGCGCATGGCGGAATACCGGGACGAGTTGAACCGCAAGCAGGTGGATGTAGTGCGCCTGATCAGTGCCTACCGGTATCTCGGCCATCGACAGGCCGACATCGATCCGTTGAATGCCACCGCACGTCCCGACATTCCGGAACTTAACCCGGAGTTTCATGGCCTGAGCCACAAGGATATGGACACAGTCTTTGAGACGGGAGGCATCGGTGATGTCAAGCATGCCCCGCTGAGAGAGATCCTCAGCATGCTGTCGGTGACCTACTGCGGCACCATCGGGTCGGAATTCAAACATATTACATCGCTGGAACAGAAAGAATGGATTCAGCGGCGCCTCGAGCAGTTTCACTTTGCGCCCGAACTGTCCGACAAGCGCAAAAGAAGAATACTGGAAATCCTGATTTCGGCGAAATCGCTGGAGGTGTACCTGCACAAGAAGTACGTCGGTCAAAAGCGGTTCTCGCTGGAGGGAGGACTCAGCCTGATTCCAATTATCGATGAGCTGATCAAAAGCGGTGGCCGCCATCATGTCAAGGAAGTGATTCTGGGGATGGCACACCGTGGACGTCTCAACATGCTGGTCAACATCCTGGGCAAGAACCCGGAAACGTTGTTCCGGGAATTCGAGGACAAGCTCGGTCCCGAGCAGGGTTCGGGAGACGTCAAGTACCACAAGGGTTTTTCATCGGACCTTGCCACCGAGTGGGGCCCGGTCCATACCGTGCTGGCATTCAATCCTTCGCATCTTGAAGCCATTAATCCCGTGGTAGCCGGGTCCGTGCGAGCACGACAGCAACGTCGTGGAGACATCAACCGCGAGGAAGTGGTCCCGATCCTGATTCATGGTGATGCAGCAATCGCAGGACAGGGCGTGGTGATGGAAACCCTGAACTTGTCCAAGACGCGGGGATACAGTACGGGAGGGACCATTCATGTAGTGGTGAACAACCAGATCGGGTTTACTACCAGCGATCCCCTGGACTCAAGATCCACGCTGTACTGCTCGGATGTGGCCAAAGTCGTGCAGGCCCCGGTGTTTCATGTCAACGGGGACGATCCGGAGGCGGCGGTATTCGTTGCACAGCTTGCCGTGGATTACCGCATGAAATACAACTGTGACGTGGTCATTGACATGGTCTGTTACCGCCAGCATGGACACAATGAGGCGGACGAACCGGCCGTGACCCAGCCGCTGATGTACCGCAGTATCCGCAACCAGCTTGGCGTGACCAAAAGCTACTCGAACCAGCTGGTTCAGGACGGAACGATTACACCGTCCAGGGTCAAGGCACTGGAAACGAAGTACTTGAACAGGCTTCAAAAAGGGCAGCGCGTGTGTGGGCCCATTGCCAAGAGAGAGGAATCGCAGTTCCTTGTAGATTACAAGCCCTACCTGGGCACAGGCTGGCGTGAACCGGCAGATACCTGTATCAGTGAAGAGCGTATCCAAAAGCTTACGCAACGACTCACCACCGTGCCCGAGGGCTTTGTGCTGCATCGCATCGTGCAAAAGATCGTGCAGTCACGAAAGCAGATGGGCAGCGGTGAGCTGCCAGTGGACTGGGGCTTCGGTGAAAATCTTGCGTATGCATCGTTGCTGGAGGAAGGCTTTCCTGTACGCCTGTCCGGACAGGACTGTGTACGCGGTACCTTTTTCCACAGACATGTCGGTTTTCATGATCAGGCAAGCGGAGCGGTGTACATCCCGCTGCAACACGTCACCGAGGATCAGCCACTGTTTCTGCCGATCAACTCGCTGCTTTCCGAAGAAGCCGTGCTGGGATTCGAAGTCGGCTACAGCACGACCGAACCGGAGAGCCTGGTGATCTGGGAGGCACAATTCGGTGATTTCGCCAATAATGCGCAGGTCTATGTGGATCAGTTCCTGAGTTCTTCAGAGGCAAAATGGCAACGTTACTGTGGACTGGTGATGCTGCTTCCCCACGGATACGATGGTCAGGGACCGGAGCATTCTTCTGCCAGACTGGAGCGCTTTCTGCAGTTGTGCGCTGAGGAAAATATACAGGTCTGTATGCCAAGCACGCCTGCCCAGATTTTCCACCTCCTGCGAAGGCAAATGATACGTCCTTATCGCAAGCCCCTGATCGTGATGACCCCGAAGAACATCCTGCGCGACGTCGATGCGTCTTCGCAAATCAGCGAATTCAGCGAGGGCGGATTTCGGGTGGTGATTGATGCCGCCGAAAATCTGAAAGCGAAGAGTGTCAGAAAAATCATCTTTTGCGCAGGCAAGTTATATTACGAGCTTCTGCGGGCATGCCACGAACACAAGATCACCGACATCGCCATTGTCCGAATCGAACAGCTGTACCCGTTCCCACAGGAAGAAGTGAAGAAGATCATAGGCAAGTATTCGGCAGTTCGTGAAATCATCTGGACCCAGGAGGAACCGCGCAACCAGGGTGCGTGGTACTACATGCAATCCAGGCGTCATCTGAAAGCGTGCCTGAAGAAAAACCAGCAGTTGCGTTATGCAGGCAGATCCTATTCAGCCTCACCGGCGGCCGGTTCCCTGCAGGTGCATCGCAGACAGCAATTGGCACTCATCAACGATGCGCTTGGGATTTCGAAACAGGCAGTGCGCGGCCCTTCTTTGAGGGCGGTTTAGTGGCACAGGTGTGCAGGTAAATCAGGGTGGGTGCATGAAGGTAGACGTGACTGTTCCGGAGTTGGCCGAATCGATCACTGAGGCCGTGGTGGGCGCCTGGCTGAAACAGCAGGGTGACCAGGTTGAGGAAGGGGAGCAACTGGTCGATATCGAAACGGACAAGGTGATTCTGGAGATCACGGCACCACAAAGCGGGCAACTCGTATCCATCAGCAAACAGACCAGTGACGAGGTGCAAAGCAACGAAGTCCTGGCAGTGATTGATACCGGCAAGCGTGGCTCCAAATCTTCCGCTGCATCCGCCAAGTCCTCGACCGAAGCGGTGGCTCCCCCGGCAAAAGATGTGGCGCCTGCAAGTGCTGCAGCTTCTGTATCTGCAGTGCCTGAGGCATCACCCGAACCCGCAAAACCCCCACCTTCGAAAACCAGCCCGGCAGTCAGGAAGCTCGCCGCAGAACACGGGGTCAACCTGCAGGATGTGGAGAGCACCGGAAAGGGTGGCCGGGTAACCAAAGAGGATGTCAAGGCCCATATCCGGGCGATGGAGACAGAAGCAGAGGCGGAGGCAAAGGTTGTTCCAATACCTGATACAACTCCGGCGACTGAACCATCACCAGTGTCCCGGCCGGATTCCCAGGAACGGGGCAGCCGACAACTCAGGCGCGTACCCATGACGGCACTGCGCAAAAGCATCGCAAGACGCCTGGTAAGTGCACAGAAGCAAAGTGCCATGCTGACGACATTCAATGAAGTCAACATGGAAAATGTCATGGAGTTGCGGAAAATATACAAGCAGGAATTCGAGAAATCCCACGGGGTCAAGCTTGGCTTCATGTCTTTTTTCATCAAGGCGGTCATCGATGCGCTGAAGGCATTTCCCATCATCAATGCATCTGTAGAGGGGGATGACATTGTGTACCACGAGTACTTCGACATCGGGGTTGCGGTCAGCACCGAGCGTGGCCTGATTGTTCCGGTGATACGGGATGCCGATCGGCTTTCATTTGCCAGAATCGAAAGCAGTATTGTGGATTTTGCATCCAGGGCGCGTGAAAACAAGGTTACCCTGGAGGAGCTTACGGGCGGAACCTTCACGATCACCAACGGCGGCGTATTTGGCTCGATGATGTCCACGCCCATCATCAACCCGCCACAAAGTGCAATTTTGGGCATGCATGCCATTCAGAACCGGCCGATTGCACATGATGGCGAAATCCGGATTGCGCCCATGATGTACCTGGCCCTGAGCTATGACCACCGGATAATCGACGGCAAGGAAGCCGTACAGTTCCTCGTCCATGCCAAAAACATCATTGAGGATCCTGTCCGGCTCCTGTTGCAGGCCTGAACCGCGTGTCCACCGTGCAGCAGTACGAAGTCATCGTGATTGGAGCCGGGCCTGCTGGCTACGTGTGCGCGATACGTTGTGCCCAGCTGGGATTCAAGGTCGCGTGCATTGACAAGTGGGTCAATGCCAGGGGCAAGCCGGCGTTGGGCGGTACCTGTCTGAACGTGGGCTGTATCCCGTCCAAGGCCTTGCTCGACTCGACCCACCATGTCCATTTTCTGAGTGAACAGGCTGGCAGGCACGGGCTAAAAATCTCCGGGCTTGAGGTAGACATCCCCACCATGCAGAAGCGCAAGGACAAAGTGGTACAGACCCTGACCCGGGGGGTCGCGAGCCTGCTCAAAAAGAACAAGGTTGATGTGTACGCAGGTACTGCGAGGTTTCTCGGGGAACAGCGAATACACGTGGAGCAGCTCGATGGTTCATCCGAGGAGTTGCAGGGCGAGCACATTGTCATTGCCAGCGGCTCGAAGCCGAGTGCCTTGCCGGACATCGAAGTTGATAATGACCAGGTACTCGACTCGACAGGGGCGTTGAACCTGCAGGAAGCCCCGGAGAGGCTGGGCATTATCGGGGCAGGGGTCATCGGGCTGGAAATGGGCAGTGTCTGGAATCGCCTGGGTTCGGAAGTCATCATCCTGGAAGCGCTGGCAGAATTTTTGCCTACCGCGGACCGCACAGTGAGCAAGGAGGCGTTCAAGATTCTGGGTAAGCAGGGGCTGGATATCCGTATGAACTGCCTGGTCCAGGAAGTGCAGGCGACCAGCGACAAGGTTGCAGTAAGCTACAGCCTGAATGGTGCAGAACAGCTTCTTGAGGTCAGCAAGCTTGTCGTAGCGGTGGGTCGCATTGCCGATACAGCGGAGTTGGACCTGGAAGCCGTGGGTATCAAGACAAACCAAAAAGGATTCATAGAAATTGATGCACGCTGGCAGACGTCCGTTGAAAATGTCTATGCCATCGGTGATGTCGTCGGCGGAGCGATGCTTGCGCACAAAGGTTCCGAGGAAGGCATGGCACTTGCAGAGCAGCTCGCTGGCCAGCATGCCCACATAAACTACGAGGCGGTCCCGTGGGTCGTTTACACCTGGCCCGAAATCGCCTGGGTCGGTCGCACCGAGCAACAGTGCAAGAGCGACGGCATTCCCTGTCGTACAGGAGAATTCCCGTTCAGGGCACTGGGGCGTGCACATGCCATGGGTGATACCGGGGGCCTGTTCAAAATTGTTTGCGAGCAGGGCAGCGACAGGATCCTCGGGGCTCATATCCTAGGGCCGTCTGCTTCAGAGCTGATCTGTGAAGCTGTAGTGGCCATGGAGTCGGAGCTTTGTGCAGAGGATCTTGCACGAATGGTACATGCCCACCCAAGCCTGTCGGAAGGCATGCATGAGGCGGCGCTTGCAGCAGACCGACGGGCAATCCATTTCTAGAGGCAAGCCATCGGCGCCGTGCAGGGTAAGTGGTGTCTTGTGAAAGGCTCATGACAGCTTCGCAAATATGTAATAGACACCTTTACACTTTTCGTGCATTATTGGCGAGCGCTTGGTTCCTGTCCACGATCGACAGAGGCAGGCAGAAGCATTGAATGTATGGTTTCCAGCTTTCATGAAGGTTATGCAGCAGATCTGATGTAATTTCAGATTTGTGCATCCTGTTCGTATTCATATCTAAAGCATTTCCCTTGAGTCTTTGTTTCCCAAAGTTTTTGTACTTTAGTTAGTCGTGCGAGTTTCACATGTAGGGCAGTATGGCCAGACAATATTTTGATCATCATCGATTGATTCGTGTGCTGGTTTCTGGGTGATGTTGATACTAACGGTACACATGCATAGGAGAAAGAATGAATATTTACATTGGTAATTTGCCATACACCATCTCTGAAGATGAATTGCGGGAGTTGTTTGCCGCACACGGTGAGGTGAAGAGTGCAAGCATCATCATGGACAGGGAGTCAGGCCGCTCCAAGGGGTTTGGCTTCGTCGAGATGCCGGACAAGGCGCAGGGTGAAAGTGCAATCAGTGCACTGAATGAATCCAGCGTGCAGGGACGTAATGTCAGGGTCAACGAGGCACGTCCCCGACCGGACAGGGGTCCGCGTTAAGCCCAGGCCCCCTACAGGGACGCTAGCCCTTTCACCCGGTTTCGGCGTTAAATTCGTGCCAGCCCGGGTCTGGCCGGAAGCGGTCTCCAAACTGTTTTTGCAATGAACCCAGGGTAGCCAGCACGTCAGCAGCTCCCCTGGAGTCAACATATTGCATCACCCCGCCTCGAAACGGGGCAAATCCTGTACCAAAAACGATGCCCGCATCAAGAGAGTCCCTGTCTTGGACAATCTCTTCGCGAAGGCATGCGACAGCTTCGTTGGCAATCCTCGACACCAGGCGGTTCTGGATGGACGCGGTGTGCTTGGTCGATGGCTTGCGAATTGAGGAAACTTTTTTACCCCGTTTCCATTTATAAAAACCCTGCCCGGATTTTCTGCCCAGGTTGCCCGCCTCGACCATGGACCTGAATGACTCCGGTATCCCGAACCCGTAGGCCAGGTCCAGGCACTCTGCCACATGCAGACCGATATCCAGGCCTACGGTATCGGCCAGTTCCAGGGGTCCCATCGGCATGCCAAACCGAACGGCGGCCTGGTCAATTTCGCCGGCAGGCATGCCGGCTTCCCTGAGCAGGACGGCTTCTACCATGTAGGGCGTGAGGATCCGGTTCACCAGGAACCCGGGCGCACTCTTTACCGGTAGGGGCAGCTTGTCTATCTGCCGGGAAAAATCGATGGCATGCTGCAG
Organism: Pseudomonadota bacterium; assembly: GCA_009839635.1. Lineage (GTDB taxonomy): Bacteria > Pseudomonadota > Gammaproteobacteria > UBA4575 > UBA4575 > WTFY01. The sequence continues at coordinate 10,879 of VXPJ01000059.1, read as the reverse complement.
AATTTCCTGACGTGTCTGCACGCCATTGACGATTTCGATCAGCGGCATCCTCGCAACCGGGTTGAAAAAATGTATCCCGACCAGTCGGGCAGGTTCTGTCAATGCATCACAGAGCTTTTCGATTTCTATGCTGGATGTATTGGTGGCCAGCAGGGCATCTTTTCTTATGTCCGGTTCAATCGAAGCCAGCAGGTCCTGCTTGATATTCCTGTCTTCAAATACCGCCTCAATTACCACGTCAGCCCTGCCGAGACCGCTGCCCTGCATGTCCGGGATAAAGCGGTCCATGGCATTTCTGATCAGCAACCGGTGTTTCAGCTGCTTCTTGAAGTACTGCCAGGCCCGTTTTTTGGCCTGGGCCAGGCTTTCCATGCGGATATCCTGCAAGGTGACGGTCAATCCCTTGTATGCACACCATGCAGCAATGTCAGCGCCCATCACGCCTGCACCGATCACGTGTACGTGACGTGCAGTTGCCGGTTCACGGCTGGCCAGGCCCTTGAGTTTTTTTGACAGCATGAAGGTCCGTACCAGATTTTTTGCTGTGTTGGTTACACTCAGTTCGGCAACGGAACTCGCCTCGTACTGCAGCATCTTGTCTTCCTCACCATAATGCTCGGCCCAGTGATTGATCATCGCGTAGGGTGCAGGGTAATGCTCTGATGGTGCCTTTTTGGAAACCTGTCTGCGCATCTGGGCTGCCAGAACCAGTCGGGCCGGGCGGCTGTTGAGTATCTTCACAAACTTGGGGGTCTGGTGCCCGGGTGGGCGTTCCAGTAAAAGCTTGCGCGCCGCGTTACTCATCTGCCGTGCAGGCACGACATGGTCGACCAGGCCGATTCTTTGCGCGCGCCTGGCATCGATACTGCGACCCGTCAACATAAGGTCCATTGCCGTGAGGGGATTCAGATGACGCAAAGTGCGTACAGTCCCCCCATATCCGGGATGAATCCCCAGCTTGATTTCCGGAAATGAAAAGCGAACAGCTGGGTCATCCAGTGCGATTCGGTAGTCGCAACTCAGCGCAAGCTCCAGCCCGCCGCCCAGGCAAAAGCCGTTGATGACAGCGACCGTGGGGCAGTACAGCTGATCCAGTTGATCCATGATCGATTGACCCATGTAGATTTTTTCCAGCGCCAGCTGCACTTTGGTGATCTCGGTAAACTCCTTGATATCTGCACCGGCGATAAATCCCCTGGGTTTGCCGGAAGTGATTGCAACACCTGCAGGCATGTGTTCCTCGAACCGGCCCAGGATTTGCCGGAATTCGTCGAGCACTGACATAGACAGGATATTTGTACCGCTGTCGGCAACATCCAGTGTGAGCCAGGCTAAGTCTTGGTCGTCCTGGTCAAGCGTCCAGTGGGTGTATTGGATGGACATGAGCCTCTTCTTACTGGAGATTTTCCACGAGCACTGCGCCGCCCTGGCCACCACCGATGCAAAGGGTGGCAATCCCCAGCCTTGCCTGGTTTCGCTGCAGTACAGTTAAAAGATGATGCACAATTCTTGTGCCACTTGCTCCCACGGGGTGACCGATGCTGATCGCCCCTCCATCCACGTTGAGACACTCATGGGGAATCTCGCCAAGCATCGTGTCCATGCCCAGTTCATTCCTGCAGTAATCAGTGCTCTTGCACGCTTCCATGCAGGCAAGCACCTGTCCCGCAAAGGCTTCATTGAGTTCCCAGTAGTCAATGTCGGCAAATTCGAGGTTCTGGCTCGACAACACTGCGGCCATGGCATGAACCGGGCCGAGTCCCATCTGCGCAGGGTCCAGGGCTGCCCAGCCCGTGGCAATGATCCTGCCCACGGGTGAAAGCCCGTATTGCTTGACTGCCGTCTCACTGGCCAGCAGTATCCAGGCAGCCCCGTCGGTGATCTGGGCACTGTTGCCTGCCGTAACACTTCCAAACTTTCTGTCAAACACGGGGGCCAGCTGTGCCAGTTTTTCCACGCTTGAATCTGGCCTCACGCCGTTGTCATGGTCGTAGAACCTGCCTTCGTGGTCGTAGATGGTCACCACCTCATCGAGGTGACCGTTTTCCTGGGCATGCAGCAGGCGCTGATGACTTTGCACGGCGTAATGGTCCATCCGGGTCCTCGGGATGCTGAACCTGTGAACCAGGTTCTCCGCGGTCTGTCCCATGGACAGCCCGACCACCGGATCGTTGAGGCCCTTCTTGAGGCCGATGACCGGCGCAAAAAACCCGGGCCTGAGCCTGGCCAGGGTCCGGATCTTTTGCCATGGGGACTTGGAGCGGCTCAGGTCTCCCAGCCAGTTCACCATGTGACGGTTGTACAGTACTGGTGTATGGCTCATGGACTCCGTGCCTCCGGCAAGCACCAGTCCCGACTTTCCAAGCAGCAGGCTCGTGCAGGCAGAGTCGATCGCCTGCATTCCGGATGCGCAATTGCGCTGTACGGTCCAGGCAGGCATCCGGTGACCACAACCCAGGCGCAGTGCAATCACGCGTGCGATATTGGCTTCGTCCGCCGCGGGCGACACGCTGCCCACGATCACTTCATCGAGCGCATCCGGCGCAAAGGGCTGGCGCATCAGCAGCGGCTGGGCAGAGAGTACAGCGAGGTCAGACGCCTGAAAGGGGCCGGGCCGCCCCTGCGCCTTGATAAACGGTGTACGACTTCCGTCGATGATATAGATTGCCGGCTGGGTCATGCGGCACGAGCCTCGGGGTTATATGGGAGCCAACTCGATTATACCTATTCACAGACCAGCCTGAGTGCATGGTCGAGGTCGTCCTTGGAGGTATAAAAGTGGGGTGAAAACCGGATGCCCTGGCAACGGTGAGCGCACAGCACCCCGGAACGAAGCAGGAACCTGAACAGTCCCTGGTTATCAATGCCGGGCCGACGTATCGTGAGAATACCTGATCGCCGATCGGTATCCATATGGCTGACAATATCGAGTCCGTTTTCTACCGATATTTCATGCAGATAAGATATATTCGAAGATACCATATCATGTATATCTTCGATCCCGATTTCGAGCAGCATGTGCAGGCTTTCATGCAGGGCATGGATGCCCACATGGTTCAGGGTCCCGCACTCGAAACGCGTGGCATCTTCTGCAGGCACCCAGTGCTGGGACTCGAAATCGCCTGAATTTTCCAGCATATGCCAGCCAAACTGGTTGAGAAGCAAAAGGTCGCGTTTTTCGGGGTTGCAGTAGAACAGGCCAATGCCTTCCGGGCCGAGCAGCCACTTGTGGCCATCTGCGATGACAAAGTCCGCCGGGGTCTCCGTCAGGTCGAAGGGAATGGCTCCCAGCATCTGGATGGCATCGATACAGAACAGGATTCCCCGGGCTTGGCAGAATTCGCTGATTCTCGCAAGGTCCATGCGCAAACCATCGTCATACTGAACCGCGCTGACTGAGATGAGCCGCGTATTCCTGTCCACCTGGCTGAACAGGGCATCCTCCGGGGTTGGGGCCTTGTACAGATCGACGCATCTTGCCTCGATCCCGAAGCGCGGTTGCAGGGATTGCCAGAGGATCCGGTTGGATGGGAACTCCTGTCTTGCAAACACGACGTTGTCCTGTGCTTTCCAGGGTATCCCGTACGCCACCATGGAGAGGCCTTCGGATGTGTTTTTGACCAGCGCAATGTCGCTGGCGTCTTCAGCGTGAATTAGCCTCTGGCAGGCAGATCGCAATTCAGACTCTTTCTGTTTCCATTGCGGAACTTTTTCGGTACTGTGACGAGTGTTTTCGCTGGCAAACGCCGTGACTGCCCTTGCAGTACGCGCGGGCCAGGGTGCGACGCCGGCATGGTTCAGATGCACAAGACCGGCCCGGTGCGGGAATTCATGTGCCCAGTCGCGACGCATGCAGTAGAGTAGCATGAATTGGAAGACAAGCTAAAAGCAGCCATGACCGCAGAAACATCGGAACTGGGGCAAAGGGACCTTGCCACGGTATGGCATCCATGCACGCAGATGAAGGACCACGAGTCCCTGCCCGTGTTGCTGGTCAAAAAGGCCAAGGGCGTGTGGCTGGAAGATTTCGAAGGCAACCGCTATCTCGATGCCATCAGTTCGTGGTGGGTGAATATCTTCGGACACTGCAACGAGAAAATCAGCCAGGCGGTCCGCCGGCAACTGGAGCAGCTGGACCATGTACTGCTCGCCGGCTGCTCGCACGAACCCGTCATTCAGCTGTCCGAACAGCTCGTCGAAATCACACCGGCTCCGCTGACCCGGTGTTTCTACGCCGACAACGGGTCTTCGGCCATCGAAGTGGCCATCAAGATGAGCTTTCACTACTGGAGAAACCGGGGCCAGATGTGCAAGACCCGGTTTGTCAATCTCAGCAACTCGTACCATGGCGAAACCATGGGTGCGCTCTCCATGGGCGATGTCGCACTGTTCAAGGAGGTTTACCAGCCGCTGCTGCTCGATACCATCACCGTGCCGAGTCCGGACAGTTTTCACAGTGAGCCCGGCGAGACGCCCCAGGACTGTGCACGACGCATGTTTTCGCACATGGAGGCCGTCCTGCAAAAACACCATGAGGAGGTGTGTGCTGTCATTGTCGAGCCCCTCGTTCAATGTGCCGGCGGCATGCGGATGTATGCACCGGAGTATCTGAGCCTGCTGCGCGAGGCCTGCGACCGCTACGGCGTACACCTGATTGCCGATGAGATTGCCGTGGGATTCGGCCGCACGGGCACGATGTTTGCCTGCGAGCAGGCTGGCATCGCTCCGGATTTCATGTGCCTGTCCAAGGCATTGACCGGCGGGTACCTGCCGATGTCAGCGGTGCTGACCACAGAAGGGGTCTATGAGGCCTTTTACGATGAATATGAAAACCTGAACGCATTCATGCACTCCCACAGTTACACGGGCAGTGCACTCGGCTGTGCTGCGGCCCTGGCCACACTGGAGATCTTCGAGGAAGATAACGTGATCGATGCCAACCGGAAACTGAGTCAGGAACTTGCCAAGCAGTGCGCACGGTTCAACGATCACCCGAACGTCGTGGATGTCCGCCAGTGCGGCATGATCGTGGCGATTGAGCTAGCCAAGGACAAGGCGACCCGCGAACCTTTTCCCTGGCAGCAAAGACGTGGCCTGCAGGTGTATCGATACGGCCTGCAACACGGAGTCCTGCTCAGGCCTTTGGCCAATGTGGTGTATTTCATGCCGCCGTATGTCATCACGACAGAAGAAATCCGGATGCTGGTGGATGTGGCCGAACGCGGTATCGAGTTTGCCGTGAGAGGCGAAGGGCAGGGCAGGTGAGCCCCGCGAACCTTCAATACGCGGCTGATCCCTGTACAATGCGCGCTGAACATTACCTCATGTACTGCACACAATGCCCATGAAAAAACTTGTTTGCCTGAGTTTCCTGTTGTTTGCAGTGGTGTTGCCTGCACACGCCGAGCGTTATCCGCTTCCTTCGGGCACCAGCCCGATCATCGGGCAGCTGACAATCACCACTACGCATCACGATGACACTTTTCTCAAGCTCGCAAAACAGTTTGGCGTGGGCTATGAAGAGATGATCCTTGCCAACCCGACAGTGGATCCCTGGCTTCCGGGTGAGGGTACCCAGGTGGTGGTGCCGACACAGTACATCTTGCCGGACAGCGAGCGTGAGGGCATCGTGCTCAACCTTGCCGAGATGCGCTTGTATTACTACCCGAAAAGCCCTGAAGGCACCCCGCAATACGTGCATACCTACCCGATCAGTATCGGTCGGCAAGGCTGGGATACCCCCGTGGGCCTTACGCGGATCATCAGGAAAAAGAAAGACCCTACCTGGTATCCCCCGGAGTCCATCCGCGAGGAATACAAGCGAAAGGGCAAGCCGCTGGAGAGTGTCGTTCCGCCGGGGCCCGATAACCCGCTCGGCAAGTTTGCCCTGTACATGGCCCTGCCCAGCTACGTCATCCATGGCACCAACGAACCGAGAGGAATCGGCATGCGGGTGACCCACGGCTGCATACGGCTGCGCCCCGACGACATCAAGGACCTGTTTTACCGGATATCCCCTGATACACCGGTGACCATCGTCAACCAGCCCTACAAGGTGGCTTGGCACCGCGACAGGCTGTATGCGGAAATGCATCCCGGAACAGAGGAGGGTAGCAAGCCGGGTTCGAATCTGACCCAGCTTGTGCGCGCCATCACAGGTGCAGCGGATACCGGTAACGGCTACCGAGTGGACTGGGGACTGGCCATGCGACTGGCCAAGGGGAAGACAGGGTTACCCACCCCTGTCGGCTTCATGCAGCCGCAGTAACGGAGATTATTTTTGAAAATCGAAAAGGCAGAAAGCAGGAAGGGCCCGCTGGCGGGCCCTTCCTCGGTAAGTCACGATAAAGCGATAGTCTATTTCGACTTCATCATGGAGTCATGAAACATGCGATCCATGCGCTCAGTGTTTGCCTCACAGCAGGCCTTGGCCGCGGCTGCATCTTGTGCTGCAGATTTGGCAGTGTGCAGCGCCTCTTCAGCCATGGCACGCACCTCTGCGAGTTCCTCAGCGGACGGTGAGGACTGACACCCTGCGGTGACGCCGACCGCTAAAGCAAAGACTGCAGAATAAAGAAGTTTCTTGGCTAGCATATTCTTGACTCCGAATAATTTAAAATGAGTTAGTGTGATTCGCAAATTGACGTATGCCTCAGCACATCGCATCTCCCATTCTGCGACCCGGAATGCCTCCAGCATTCCTGCTGCGCCAGCACGAACCACGGTATTGTAAGAAAAAACGTTACAATTACCAAGTACATTGTGGGCTCCGGATGACAGGCACAGTTGCATATGGATTCTTAAGGCTTCCGGTACATTTTTCATGACAAACCCTGATCCTGCTGATGAGTCTGTTGATGCCGGCAAGTAGAAGCTTGACAACAATCTGGGACCTGACCGGGAGGCACCGGGCTTTTGCTTGACATGGAAACTTCGTCCAGACCGGTCGGCTTGCCGACCCTGATTACCCTTGCGGCATTTGTAGTGGTTGTCGCCGGCATACGGGCTGCCGAGGCCGTGGTCGTCCCCTTTCTGCTGTCCGTATTCATCGCGATCATCAGCGCGCCAGTACTGCTGTGGCTGGAAAAAAATCGCGTGCCGCGCTGGCTGGCCATGCTTGCCGTACTGGGTGCCATCATCACGATCGCCGTGCTGCTGTCGGTTCTGATCGGGACCTCGGTCAAAAGTTTTTCGCAAGATCTGCCTCACTACCAGCAGCGACTTTCCGGACAGATCGAGCAGTTCAATACCTGGATGAGCCAGCACGGCAGTCATTTGTCCATGGACACGGTGACCGGTTACCTGAACCCGGGTGCCGCCATGCAGCTGGTTGCGGATATATTGAACGGCCTGGGGTCCGTATTCGGGAACATGTTCCTCATCATCCTGACCGTGGTGTTCATCCTGTTCGAAGCTTCTTCCATGCCCCATAAGCTGCAGGCAGGACTGCCGAATGCGGACAAGTCGCTGCGTGTGTTCTCGGAGATTGCGAACAATGTCAATCGCTATCTGGCCATCAAGACCCTTACCAGTGTGTTCACGGGTGTCGCAGTCGCGACTGCACTGGCCCTGATCGGTGTGGATTACCCGCTGCTTTGGGGGGTGATTGCATTCTTGTTCAATTACATCCCGACTATCGGTTCTGTCATTGCTGCCGTGCCCGCCATCCTGCTGGCACTCATCCAGCTGGGCACGGGGGCAGCCATGCTGTCTGCTGCAGTCTACGTGGTCATCAATGTCCTGATCAGCAATGCCATCGAACCCAAGCTGATGGGGCGGCAGGTCGGCTTGTCCACCCTAGTCGTGTTCTTGTCTCTGGTCTTCTGGGGCTGGGTGTTTGGGCCGGTCGGCATGTTCTTGTCCGTGCCCTTGACGGTGACGGCAAAGCTCGCCCTGGAAAGCAGGCCGCGGACACGCTGGATTGCCGTGTTGCTCGGCAGCAATGCTGAGTTTCAAAAATGAGGAGGATTCTGCCTTGAGCAACAGCAATGAACTATTTCATGCAATCGACTCCCCGTACCTGGCTGCTGTGGATGGAAGCTTTGCCGTGGCCCTGGCCCCGACCGTCCCGCCTTCGGACGTACAGAGCCCCAAGGACTATAAGAGGGAGCTGAACAAGACCATCAAGGAGTTGCAGGCCCTGCAGTCTGTGCTGTACGCCAGCGGCGCAAATGCCATGCTTTTGATTTTCCAGGCCATGGATGCCGCGGGCAAGGATTCCACCATTCGCGCCGTCATGACCGGCATCAACCCGGCAGGCTGCAAGGTGTACTCATTCAAACAACCCTCGGACAGGGAACTTGCCCATGATTTTCTGTGGCGCACGTACGCGTGCATGCCGGAAAAAGGGCGTATTGGAATTTTCAACCGCAGCTATTACGAGGAGGTCCTGGTGGTCCGCGTTCACCCGGAAATGCTTGCCAGCCAGAATCTGCCACGCCATACCAGCCTGAAAACCATATGGCAGGAGCGGTATGAGTCGATCTGCGATGTGGAGCGGCATCTGGCCAGGAACGGTACCGTGATTCTGAAATTCTGGCTGAACGTGTCTCAGGAAGAGCAAAAGAGAAGGTTTCTGCGCAGGATCAAGAAAAAGGAAAAGCACTGGAAATGGTCGCCTTCGGATTTGCATGAACGGGAATACTGGGATGACTACATGGCGGCTTACGAGCACATGATCCGGATGACGTCCAGATCCTGGGCACCGTGGTACACGATTCCTGCCGACAACAAGCCTTTCATGCATTACAGCGTGGCCAACATCATCAAGGAGTCCCTGCAGAGTCTCGAGTTGAAATACCCCAGCCCGGATGCCGACGCGCACCAGCACCTTGCGCATGCACGCAAGCAGTTGCTGGCTGACTGACTTCTAACCCGGAGGCCAGCTGAATGGCCGACCGGCCAGCAGGTGCAGGTGCAGGTGGAATACCGTCTGGCCTGCCTGTTCCCCATTGTTGATGGCGATCCGGTAGGCGTCACCGAGCCCCAGGCTGGTGGCAATATCCCTCGCTTTCAAGAGCAGGTGCCCGAGCAGGGCCTGGTCCTCGTCCGTGGCTTCAGCAAGCTTGGGAATCGGTTTTTTGGGGATGATGAGCACATGGGTGGGTGCCTGCGGGTTGACATCCTTGAAGGCCAGGCACAGGTCATCCTCGTAGACGATGTCTGCAGGGATTTCCTTGCAGATGATTTTGGAAAAGATGGTCTCACTCATGGCATGACTTTAGCAGATAAGCCGAGGGTCCGTAATGAGCCCCAGAATGGATTCAGGGTGCCACGACGAGAGGGGGCTTCTGTGCCTTGGCCCGGATCCAGTTGAGCGAATTCAGCACTTTTGGCTTGGAGACCAGCGCACGCTCGAGTTTGTATTTCCCTGGGAAATTCATCAAGAACAGGCCGATGACTATGGTGAGGATGCCTTGCCCCGGCAGCACCAGCATCACCAGCCCCAGCAGGATCAAGAGAAAACCGAACAGGTTCTTGAGTCCAAGAAGCAGTTGGATGGGTACCGACCTTCCGTTGGAAGTCTTTGACATGCGGTATTCTGCATGGAAGTAATCGGCAGGAATTTTCGTCACCAGCCAGGGAATGACCGCGAGACTCACAACGAACAGCGTCAGGGAACCCCAGGCCAGTCCGACAAATATAAATTTGAATTCGAGCAAGGATTCCAGCATATTATTTGATTAAGCCTGAAATAGCCTGACTCTAGGGCTGGACAAGAAAGCACGTGGCGGGAGGCGATGCTTTCTCAGATGTCTTGCCAATCCAGAAAAGTGCAGGTATCCCATTTACAAGTTGAGAACATAATAATGGTGCAAACTATGAAAATAGAAAAGAGCTTTATTGTCTGCATGCTCAAGAAGGTTTCGTCGGATCACTTTGTCAGCGGCCGGGAGACTCCACAGAGTGTTATGCGTCTTGGGTTATCCATTCACTGCACTGTCTTGGCAGGTATTCTTGCGGCAACGTTTTTCTTACCCGGCGCGATCGCTCAAGAAAATGGCGCCACGCAGCTTGAAGAAATCGTCGTCATCGGATCTCGGAATCAGCAACCGCGCTCCGTAGGGGATTCTCCCGTTCCGGTAGATGTCATTTCCGGCGAGGAGTTCAGCAGGCTCAGCAACACTGCAGATGCAACCGACAATCTGCTGAAAACGGTTCCGTCGTTCAATGCGACTACTGCAACCGGTGATTCAGACAGCTTTTCAAGACCGATATCCTTGCGCGGTATGGCACAAGATCAAATTTTGTTGCTCGTCAATGGAAAACGCAGACACCGCTCCTCAGTCATTGCGGAATTCGCTCCAGCTGCGGGAACAGGGGCCCAGGGGCCGAACATCGGTATGATTCCACCGATCGCTGCGCAGAGCATTGAGGTCCTTCGCGACGGTGCTGCGGCACAATATGGAGCTGACGCTATCGCGGGTGTCGTCAACTTCCGGCTGAAAGATTCCTCCGAAGGTGGAGTGACCCGGCTTCAGTACGGGAAGTTCTACGAAGGTGAAAGCAGCGCCAGACTTGAAAGCAACGTGGGCCTACCGCTGGGCACCAAGGGTTTTGTCAATCTCAGCATTGATTATGCGGACAACGATGGCCTGTCTCGTGGATTCCAGCGTCCGGATGCGCAGGCGCTGATTGATCAGGGGGTGATGGGTGTCGGAGCCGATTCGCCATTCAACGATGGTTTGGCGCAGAGCTGGGGACGACCTGAAACCGATAACCTGTTGCTATTCATTAACAGCGGTTACGAGATATCGGAGAATAGCGAAGCGTACTTGTTCGGTAACTATGCGGATACGGCAGGACGGTTCCGTTTCTTCTTTCGCCCTCCCAACCATCCCACGCGTACCCTGTGGCTTGCGGAGCGGGGGTACATGGG
>VXPJ01000088.1 GCA_009839635.1 Pseudomonadota bacterium | reverse complement strand
GGATTTTGAAATGGTGGCTATGGTTGGACTTGAACCAACGACCCCAGCATTATGAATGCTGTGCTCTAACCAACTGAGCTACATAGCCACGTTCAGGAAGGGTCATGAACGGTACAGAAACGCCCGGGGAGATGTCAACAACCCTAGACGTTGAATCGGAAATGCACGACGTCGCCCTCCCGGATCCGGTAATGCTTTCCTTCAAGTCGCCACTTGCCCTGCTCTTTTGCGCCTGATTCACCGTTTGCATCCACATAGTCCTGGTAGCCGATGACTTCTGCACGGATGAAACCCTTTTCAAAATCCGTATGGATTTTCCCGGCCGCCTGCGGGGCCGTCGCACCCTGCTGCACCGTCCAGGCCCGGACTTCCTTGGGGCCCGCCGTGAAAAAAGTCTGCAACTCCAGCAACTCGTAGCCGGTGCGGATGATCCGGTTCAGGCCGGGCTCCTCCAGGTTGAGTTCGCTCAGGTAAGCCCGCCGGTCATCATCATCCAGTTGCGCCAGCTCGGCTTCAATTTTCGCACACACCGCAATGACCGGCACCGATTGCTGTGCTGCGAATTCCTGCAAACGGTCCAAGTGCGAATTCCCCTCGAATCCGTCTTCCGAGACATTGGCGATATAGAATGCGGGCTTGGCGGTCAGCAGGTGCAAGGTTCTCAGAAAATGCATGTGCTCATGTTCCACGGTGAACCTGTGTGCCGGCTGTTCCTTCTCCAGGTGCACCTTCAGGCGGTCGTACAACTCCAGCCGTACAATCGCTTCCTTGTCTCCTGACTTGGCAACACGTTCTGTCTTGCCGATAGCCTTTTGCACCGTCTCCAGATCCGCCAGGATCAGCTCGGTTGAAATCGTCTCAAGGTCCGAGAGCGGGTCGACCTTCTCGGCTACGTGAATGACATTCTCATCATCAAAGCAGCGGATCACGTGAGCAATCGCGTCCGTTTCGCGGATGTGTCCGAGGAACTGGTTCCCCAGCCCCTCTCCTTTCGAGGCACCGGCCACCAGGCCGGCAATGTCCACGAATTCAATCGTCGTGGGAATGATTTTTTCAGGGTCAGCAATCTGTGCGAGCGTGGTCAGCCTCGCATCGGGTACGGGCACGACGCCGACGTTCGGGTCGATGGTGCAAAACGGATAGTTCTCGGCTGCAATCCGGGCAGCCGTAAGCGCATTGAACAAGGTGGACTTGCCGACGTTGGGCAAGCCGACGATACCGCACCTAAACCCCATCGGGTGCCTGGGTATGAAGTTGTCTCATCGCAGCTTCCGCATCGCCTCTCAGGAGTTCATCCAGCGTGCCTGAAGCCCGGTCAATTGTAGAATCGATTTCCCGGCGTTCCTGGGCGCCCGGCTTTCTCAGCACATAGTCCGTCACATCATCCTTGTGGCCCGGATGCCCGATTCCCAGCCGCAGGCGCAGAAAGTCCGACCCCAGGTGGTCAAAGGTGCTCCGCAGCCCGTTGTGGCCGCCATGGCCGCCGGCGCGCTTGATCCTTGCGGAACCGTTGGGCAAATCGATCTCGTCGTGGACCACCAGCAGTTGCTGGATGGAAATCTTGTAGAACTGCACAAACGCGTGCAGCGACAGGCCGCTCCTGTTCATGTACGTCAGCGGCTTGAGCAGCCAGATCTTTTCGTCCTCAAAGATAAAATGCGCGACTTCACCCTTGAATCTTTCCTGGTAGTGGAATACGGCACCCCGTTGCTTCGCCACGGCATCCGCAAACCAAAACCCGGCATTGTGCCGGGTCTGTGCGTATTTCTCGTCGGGATTGCCTAAACCGGCTATCAGCCGTATGCGGTGTTGGGCAGGCACGGTGGGCTAGAGATCATGAGGTATCGTCTTGTTCAGCGTCACCCTCTTCTTCAGCCTGATCCTGATCGTCAGTCTCCTCCTGCTCGACTTCCTCCTCGACCTCGAGCTTTTCTTCGGCCCGCTTGGCATGCACGGACACCACGGTATGATCATGCCCTTCACCGTGTGTCAGTTCCATGATGGTGACTCCCTCGGGCACTTGCACGCCGCTGAGGTGGACGGACTCGTTCAGCTTGAGATCCTGAACGTCCACTTCGATGAATTCCGGCAGGTCTTTCGGCAGGCATGAAACTTCCACCTCGACCATGTTGTGGCTGATGACCCCGCCGTCCAGCTTGACACCGTGACAGGTGTCTTCATTCATGAAATGAATCGGGACATGCACATTGATGCGCGTGTCTTCACGCACACGAAGCAAGTCCAGATGCAGTACGGTCGGTTTGTGCGGGTGGCGTTGCAGCTCGCGCAGGATGGCCTTCTGGGACGTGCCTTCCACGTCTACAGTCAGGATATGTGAATAGAACGCCTCGTTTTCTAGGTTGTGCATCAGGGTGTCATGCTCAAAGGTCACCGCTTCTGGGGGCTCTCCACCACCATAGATGACGCCCGGCACCTTGCCAGCTGCACGCAGCCTCCTGCTTGCATTCTTGCCGCGCTCATCGCGGGCATGGGCAGTTAACTTGAAATCGATACTCATGCTTTTCTCCGACTGTTTTCGAGGCGTCATCCGCCCCGGCTGCTATCCCCGTCAATCCATGTAGAGGGTGCTGACCGACTCTTCCTGGTTAATCCTGCGCATGGACTCGGCAATCAGCGCCGAAACCTCCAGTTGACGTATGCGGGAACATGCCCGGGCATCTTCACGCAGGGCGATTGTATCAGTTACCACCAACTCATCCAGTTCAGAGTTCTCGATGTTCTTGATGGCATTGCCGGAAAGCACCGGATGGGTGGCATACGCCCGGACCGCACTGGCGCCATGCTTTTTCAGGGCGCTGGCTGCCTGACACAAAGTGCCCGCAGTATCTACCAGATCGTCAATGATAAAACAATCCTTGCCTTCCACCTCTCCGATGATGTGCATGACCTTGGCCTGGTTGGCACGGGGCCGACGTTTATCGATGATGGCCAGGTCGGCGTCATCCAGGCGCTTGGCCAAGGCCCTGGCGCGCACCACCCCACCCACATCGGGGGACACGACGATCAGATTGGGATGCATGCGCTTGTAGATGTCTCCCAGCAGTACGGGCGAGGCATACACATTGTCCACAGGGATGTCGAAAAACCCCTGAATCTGGTCGGCGTGCAGGTCGACGGTAAGTACACGGTTTGCCCCAACGCTTGAGAGCAGGTTGGCCACGACCTTGGCAGATATGGGGACCCGTATCGAACGAACGCGACGGTCCTGGCGCGAATAGCCGAAATAGGGAATCACCGTGGTAATCCGTTCTGCCGAGGCGCGCCTCAAGGCATCCACAATGATCAGCAGTTCCATGATGTGATCATTGGTCGGCATGCTGGTCGGCTGGACGATGAAAACATCCTTGCCACGCACGTTCTCCTGAATCTCCACCTGCACTTCCCCGTCGCTGAAGCGACTGATCAATGCTTTTCCCAAAGGGATATTCAGGTGGTCGACTATATTCTGCGAGAGCGTGGGGTGTGCGTTACCGGAAAACACCATGAGGCTGCTGTCGACCGGCAATTCTCGTTCACGAATCATATTGGTATAGCGCCTTGCTTGTGCAAATAGGTACATTGGCTGGGCCGGCAGGATTCGAACCTGCGAATGCCGGGATCAAAACCCGGTGCCTTACCGCTTGGCGACGGCCCAAACTCGTTGCGAACTATACCTA
>VXPJ01000115.1 GCA_009839635.1 Pseudomonadota bacterium | reverse complement strand
GACGGGGACAGTGACTATGAATGGGGCCGCTATCTCGCTACCACAGGCAAGGTGGACCGCGCCACGTACGAAAAGGAAAACGAGCGCTTCTACCGGGAATACCTCGCAGGCACGTTCGACATCCTGGAATTTCTCGACTTCGCCCTCAAGCCGCTGGCTGAAAATTCCTACGCCGAGCTGTGCAAGTGGAGAAGCCGGTTTGTCGAGACCTGCATCCGGCCGATGATCAAGGCCAAGGCCCATGAACTCATCCGCCACCACCGCGAGGCCGGCGACGAGCTTGTGGTCATCACCTCGACCAACCGCTTCATTGTCGAGCCAATCTGCGAACTGCTGGAAATCGAGAACCTGATCGCCACCGAACCGGCGCAGGAGAACGGGGAGTTCACCGGTGCGGTGGAAGGCGTTCCCTGTTTCGGGCCGGGCAAGGTCACGCGCGCCAGCCAATGGGCCGAGTCCCGTTCCAGGAGTCTGCAAGACAGCTACTTCTACACCGATTCCTTCAATGACCTGCCGCTGCTCGAGCATGTCGCATACCCGGTTGCGGTCGATGCCGACGAGAAGCTCGCGGAGCATGCGAGAAAGCTCGGCTGGAAGCAGATCAGCCTGAAGTCATAGTCGCGCAGCGCGAACGTCAGAATGCGTGACCGAACTCCTGCTCGTAACGCTCCCTGAAGCCGTCCGGGGTGATGCTGTGGTTCTGGGTGCCGGGGTGGGCCACCTTGATGGCACTGATCAGCGCGGCGATGCGGCCGCTGACCTCCCAGTCCAGGCCGTTCATCAGGCCGAACAGCAGCCCGCCACGATAGGCGTCTCCACAGCCGGTCGGGTCCTGAACCGAACCGGCCCACACTGCCGGGATCTCGATGCGGCTGCCATCGGTATGAATGGCGGAACCCTTGCTGCCGTAGGTCACGATCATGGCCTCCACCTGTTCGGCGATCTTCTTGATCCCGAGGCCGGTGCGCTCCTGCAGCAATTCCGACTCGTAATCGTTCACACAGATGTAGCTGGCCTGCTCGATGAACGACAGCAGTTCATCGCCGTTGAACATGGGCATGCCCTGGCCCGGATCGAAGATGAACGGGATCCCGGCTTCATGGCACTGCCTGGCATGCTGCAGCATGCCTTCCTTGCCGTCCGGCGAGATGATCGCAATGCTGATGTCTCCGTCGCGGGGCACATCGTTTTCATGCGAGTTGTTCATGGCACCCGAGTGGAATGCGGTGATCTGGTTGTCGTCCAGGTCCGTGGTGACAAACGCCTGCGCGGTGTACTCATGCCCGATTTTCTTGATGTAGCGCTGGCTCAGGCCGCATTGCTCGATCCATTCGGCGTAGGGCTCGAAATCCTGGCCTGCCGTGGCCATGATCTGGCCTTCACCGCCCAGCAGGTGCAGGTTGTAGGCGATATTGCCGGCACATCCCCCGAATTCGCGGCGAATCTGCGGCACCATGAAGGAGACATTCAGGATGTGCACTTTTTCCGGCAGGATGTGCTCCTTGAATCGACCCGGAAATACCATGATGGTATCGTAAGCGAGAGAACCGCAGATCAGGGCTGACATCGGTATGTCCTCTTACACGTTCCAAAAGTGGCTGGCGTTCATGTATCCCAAGATGCCCGTCCTGGCATTGGCTGAATAACGCGTCCGACAATAAAACAAATCAACTTTCGAATCCATGTGCACGAAAGAAAAACTGGTGGCCTGCTATTCCTGGCTGCGCCAGTACGGTTACAACGACTCACACAGCGGCAATGCCTCGTTCCGTGAAGACGACACCATCTGGATCACCCCCTCGGGAGCCTGTGCAGACACCCTGGCACCCGAGAATTTGGTGGCCTGCAGCATGCAGGGCGATGCGGGTGAAAATGCTTCATTTGACATAAAACTGCATCTCGAAGTGTACCGGCAAAACCCCGAAGCACGCGTGCTGCTGCACAGCCACGGGCCCTACAGCATTGCGGTCACCCTGGACGGCGAGGATTTCGTGCCTGTGGATTTCGAGGGACAGCTGTATTTCCCGAGAGTCCCCGTACACCACATCCCCTTTGAGCAATACGCCGAGCAATCGCCGCAAGTGGTCGCGCGCGCCCTGAGCGAACACCGCATCACGGTAACCTGCGGGCACGGGGTCTACGCCTGCGCCGAATCGCTGGACCTGGCATACAAATGGACATGCTCGCTTGAGCAGTCCGCAAAAATCTCACACCTGGCAAGGCAGATCGGGCACTAGACCTCGATCATCTGGAAGTCGTCTTTCATCGCCCCGCATTCGGGACAGCACCAGTTCAAAGGGATGTCCTCCCAGCGCGTGCCGGGATCGATGCCCTCATCCGGCGCACCCTGGGCTTCATCGTAGATCCACCCGCAAATCACGCACATATATGTTTTATACTGCATTGATCCTGTTCTTGCGCACCTGCAATGAATGAAAGTACTGCATCGGTTCCCGTAGTAATGGCGATGTCTGGCTCGGACCCGACAGGCGGGGCCGGCATCCAGGCCGACATTGAAACGCTGGCCAGCTTGGGCTGCCACACGGCACCCGTGATCACGTCAATCGCGGTTCAAAATACTACGAATGTACAGAAAACTCTACAGGTTGATGAGCACATGATCATCGAGCAGGCGCGTGTCGTACTGGAAGACATGGATGTCGCGGCCATCAAGATCGGCCTGGTCGGAAGCGTGGAAACGGCAGGTGCCATCCACACGCTGCTGGTGGACTATCCCCAGCTGGTGGTGGTGCTGGACCCGGTCATCTGTGCGGGCGGGGGCAAGGTGCTGGCCGACAGCGGCGTGATCCAGGCCATCAATGCGCTGCTCACGCCGCTGGCCAATGTCATCACGCCCAACCGTCATGAAGTAAAAATGCTGGCACCGGAGGGGGATACGCTGGAGGCCTGTGCCATGGCCGTGCTGGAGCGCGGGGCACATTACGTGCTGGTCACGGACAGCCAGGAGGATGCAAAAGAAGTTCACAACGCCCTGTACGGCAATCACCGCAAGCTCAACTCGCATGCTTGGCCGCGCATGCCGGGACAGTACCATGGCACGGGCTGTACGCTGGCGGCGGCCATCGCCGGGCTGCTGGCCCACGGGCAGGAAGTGCTGTCTGCCGTGTACCAGGCGCAGGATTTTGTCTGGAAATGCCTGCAGTCCGCCCACCGGCTCGGAATGGGCCAGAAAATTCCCAACCGCTTTTACTGGACCAAGTAACCCTGCCGCCAAGGCACGCGGCGTCCCCAGGCGGGCGCTCACCTTCTGACAGGCACCGGGCACTCCCGGCCTTCAGCGCAATCGCTTGCGGTCCATGGCAATCAGCAAGGTCGGAAGAAGCAGGAAATCTGCCATCAGGGCAAACACGATCGTGATGGTGACCAGCATGCCAAGCGTCCAGCTCGGCTCGAATCCCGACGTGGAAAACCCAAGAAAGCCTGCGGCAAGAACCGCTGTCGTGGTCCAAAGCGCCTGACCCACCGTGTTGAAGGAGGCACGTACTGCCTCGGATGCCCGGAATCCCTCGCGTCTGGCTTTCAGGTACTTGCTCAGAAAATGAATCGTGTCGTCCACGACGATGCCGAGAACGATGGCGATGACAATCGATGCAGGCAGGCCCACGTAACCAACGAAGTAGCCCCACAGGCCGAAACTCATGGCTGCCGGAATGAAATTGGGCACTAGGCTGACGAG
>VXPJ01000048.1 GCA_009839635.1 Pseudomonadota bacterium | reverse complement strand
AATAGTCAGCTTATACCCTGATCCTAACTGTTTTCGAATAAAGGCATATGCATCATGAATGTTGTTGCCTACCCATGTAGGAGGTGTAGAAATTCCTGCTTGACTAAGCAGAAAACTCGTCATTCCTTTATCGACGCTCCGTTCTATTGCACGTACTTCGTTATATACAAATACATTGAGTTCGCGCATTGCATGCAATATGTCCAGATAAAACACAACTTCTTCCAAGGTGCCGCCGGGTACACCTCGGACAAATACGCCGGAAGGTAAAGATCCTTCAAATCCAGGGATACACAAACCGTAAGGTTTCAGTGCTGTGTCCAAATGACAACTCTTCAATGAAACATTGGTACAGCGATAGCCTTTGGCATTAAAAGCCTTTCGCAACTGCTGCCCATGCCAACCAGGATCATCGGTGACGATGGCGATATGACGCGACATGGTTCAGGAGAACGAATCTGCTAGCAAGTCTGGGGCCAGTTGACCACCTTGGAAGGTTCGACCACTTTCAACTGATGTAACTGCCACCCATGCAGGGCTGAACAACATTGGATCAATTTTGAAAAAGTCATATCCACAGTCTTCAAGTATACCTGCAAAGGGCTTGCCGTAATCAGCAGATGAGCTGGATGGAAGCTCCTTGGCAAGTTTTTCAGCACTTGCATCATCTCCACGAACAAATAGATGTACTCTACCGGCAAACAGAATAGTCGTATTGGTGCGTTCCATAGCTTTTGCAAAATCAGGTGCTGGTGGAGATAGTGGTGCGCTTGCAGAGCCGTCCATGATATCGTCAAGAGGAAACCCCAACACATGAACCTTGTGCATAGCAACTTCCAGCACTCTGGAAACAATCTGCACGGTTCCTGCAATGGACCTGGTAGGTGTTAGAATAAATGTCAACGCTTCTGGCACTAGCTTGCATGTTTCGGCAATTCGGTCAATGAGCGCCACCGGAGGAGCCCGGTCCACTTCAAGCACAAATGTTGCACTGTCGCAAGTATCTTCATAACCTAAATCATCAAATAGGGACTCTTTACGCGCAATTGCCCGGCCCGGCCCAGAACCCAGAGCATGAAATTCTTCATGCGACAAGCTCCAGCCAGCATACTGGCTTGCCAAACATGCTAGGACAGGATTGGATGAATGAACATGAAGGGAAAGTGGCCAGTCACTCACAGCTGTCGCATGATACAGTGTTATCGTTCCCAGTCCTCCCATACAAATTTCTCCTATGACCCGGCCAGCTTCAAGACCACCGGTGCAGCCTATTCCTGCGTCGATGAATTTTGCACCATTACTGAATTCACCCACCTCAACTCTCAAAGCGCTGTTCTTGTCTATCAGTTCCTGAACTAACGGCTTTACTAACCGATTTATACTTACATTTTGCATCATTAGTTCTCTTTTCAAGATTTAAAAGATTTCGATCCTGCCTGCATGAACATGTCCAAAATGACCTGCTTGCGCGACCACACTGCAGTACATGCCTGAGACACATTTTTACCTCCAGCAAATACACTGCATAGAGGTTCATTTTTACGGATGACTTCCCCCGGATGAGGCCGGTCCGCTGTCCATAATGGCCAGTTAAAGCTGCTCGGGACACACATTGTGGCTGGAGAATAAACGATAACATGTGCATGCAACTTTGTTCTTCCCGGTGCCGGGTTGAGTCTAGCATGCACACAAGCATCTATGTGATTTCTTATCAGGCTACCCTGTCTGGTCTCATATAATTCAAAGGTCGCAGGAATACGTGGATTTACTTCAAGCACGAAAACATGTCCATTTGAAAGAATAAAATCGATACTGTTTAATCCGACCAACCCAAATTCATGAACCAAGCTGGTTGCATAACCCAAAGCGGCGAGTCGTTGTTCATCTGTAAGATTGACGTGATTGATTGCTCCTTCGTATAGGAAAGGCATACCGGGCGCGGCATCCCTGCACCACAAGGTATTAAATCCCAATGCATGCAGGTTTTGACCATTAGACAAGAATGTCAATGAAAAAGGCACGCCCTCTAATTTACGCTGATAGTAAGATCCTTGGTCCTGTACCTGAGGACCAGTCAATGTAGTGACACCAGTACCGCCTGCACTCCTTGACCTTTTGCACAACCATTGCTCTTCGTCACCCTGCACAGGCTTGAAACTGATCTCTGGATACGGAATTTGGTTTGCATCAAGTACCGAAAAAAATACTTCTGAATCTTTGCACATTCGCAGAGTAGCACTTGAATTGCCAATGACCTTGTCAAATGAGACAGCATCCAGCATGTCGGGATCAAACTCCAAGGCAGCATCGTAAAACAAACCTTTCAGGTGGTACGTGTTACGCAAATTCTGCACAGCCTCGAGAGTTTCACTACTATCCAGGCCTGATGTTTTTCGTGACACTTTTAGACTGGCATCAGCAACTGTACATGTATCCATGTCGCAAAACCCGTCAACAACAGCCACAGAATAGCCACAGGCTTTCAAGGATTCAGCAATAGCGCGGCCAGAGATGGCTACAACCAGAAAAATCTTCTACTCCCGGGCAATCTCCCTTGCTGTTTCGAAGGCATGCTCAAAGTGCAGATATGTCGGCTTTTCTGCACCACACATTTTTTGCAATAACCTATGCTGCGTCTGGTATTTCACATTACCAATAACCAGTGCACCAATACCGACTGCACCACTGCCTGAACCTTCAATAGGTTTACAGTTTCCCATCACATCAAGTCCTGCAACACCTGAAGGTGGTACAGCATTAACATCTGCAGCAACCTTCAGCTCACTTGAACTTTCAATATTTTTTGCAGAAACAAGCTGCACCCCAGCAGCACCTGCGGCAAGTACTACGTCTGTATTTTGCATTAATTCATGTATCACTTCGTTCGCTTCCCCGCGAATTTCTGTGGTTCCCTGGCCATACTCCCGATTACACAAAGCAGCAACTTTCTCAGATTTTTCTTTGTTTCGACCAAGAATGTATACAATTGCCCCGGCATTGGCTGCCAAAACAGCAGCCGTAGAACCCACTGGACCTGTACCTCCCATTATCACAACCTGTTTCCCCTGGAGGCTCGTACTGAATTTTTCTTCAAGGGTATGCTCGACACAAGCCACCATTCCTGCAGCAGTTGTGAATGCACCGCTGGGATCAGCGAAACAGGAGGCTTCAAAAGGTGGCACCATTGATTCCTTGCAAATCTGCAACATTTCCATTGCGACATGCATATCCCGCCCGCCTAAAAACACTCCGGTTCGCTTCGCTCCAGCGGGCCCTCGAGAAAAAATTGCATCCTGGATCAGACCTTGCACCTCCTCTTTTTCAACATCAGTGTAGCCCACTGCATGACCCCACCCTGCATCTAGAGCCATATTCACATCAAATGGGCTTAGATTCTTAGCCGGGGTAATCATGTGCAAAATTTGTGGCTTTTCCATTATTCCCTCTCACAATTATTCTGTATTAATTAATCACCCTGCACGATTAGCTGTGTGTTCCCGCATGTATTGAATTTTCAGAATTTTGCTGCTGCAGGCGAAGATACCGTGCCTTGCTGCTGAACCACAGCTCCTGTGTTTCGCCCTGAAACTATCTTGAATTGTAATTCTTTCTTTTTCCTGAACTCTTCCTGCAAGGCACGTAACAGTACAAATGCCTGCTCTTCACTGCCTACAAAGACAAATCGTATTGGTCCCCAAG
>VXPJ01000146.1 GCA_009839635.1 Pseudomonadota bacterium | reverse complement strand
TATTTGTTTTAAATAGACAGCTCGGGGAACGCCGTGCACAGGAAGTGCGCACTCTGGTACTGCTTCAGGGAGTGGGGGAGGACCAGGTGGATATCATCAGCTATGGCGAGGAGAAGCCTGCAATGCCAGGGACCGGAGAGGCTTCCTGGGAACTCAATCGAAGGGTAGAACTGGTTTTCTAGGGAAAAGAAAATGGCCCGAAACCGGATATATAGGATGAATATCGTCAGGATTTTGACCGCGAGCCTGCTGTTTTCGATCGCAGCAGCAGGTATGGCCGAGGAGGTCACCGATGCCACAGTCAGTGCACTTTCCGCCAGGATGCAGAAAATCGAGCAGGCCCTGAACAACCAGGCATTGCTGGACATGGCCCAGCGCGTCGCCACCCTGCAGCGTGAGGTGCGCGAGCTGCGTGGTCAGAACGAGAGGCTGTTGTACGAACTGAACAGTATCAAGACCCTTCAGCGTGAGCAGTATTTGGCCATGGAGCGTCGCCTGCAATCCGGGTCATCCCCGTCGCACACTGCCGGGGCTGCCGGAAGTCTGGACGGTACCGCGCTCGGACAGACCGGGGATACTGCAATTTCAGGGGTCCCCGGGACGGAAGCTCCGCTGGTCGCAATCACTTCGGAGCCTGTAGAGGAGGCACTTTCCGGACAGGTGGTTTCTCCTGAAACAGCAAGCGAGGTGGCCGAGGATTACAAGAATGCCTTTACCCTGCTCAAGAGCGGAAAGTACGATGATTCCATCGCTGCGTTTGAATCTTTTCTGCGCAAGCACCCGGACAGCAAATATGCGGCCAATGCACAGTACTGGCTGGCCGAGGCCAACTATGTCACCCGGCGGTACCCACAGGCCCTGGTCGAATTTTCCGTGGTCGTCAGCAAATATCCGGCAAGTTCGAAGCTGGCAGATGCACGCTTGAAGCTGGCGTTTACCCACTACGAACTTGGCCAGTTCCAGGAGGCACGTGCCGAACTGACCCGCCTGCGTGCGCAGTTCCCGAATTCAAGTGTTGCCAGTCTGGCACAAAAGCGGCTTGAGAGAATGTCGCGAGAGGGCAATTGACGAGGTGGCGGAGTCCGTAACCCCACTGAATGTAGGGCCCCGGCCTCTGAGACTGCGCGTTAACGAAATTTTCTGCTCGATCCAGGGCGAATCGACAAGCACAGGCATCCCGACCATCTTTGTGCGGCTCACCGGCTGCCCGCTCCGTTGCCACTATTGTGACACGGCGTATGCGTTTACCGAAGGCGAGTGGATGGGCCTGGACCAGATCGAGGCCCGGGTTGCCGGCTTTGGCCTGCAGCATGTCACGGTGACAGGAGGTGAACCTCTTGCACAGAAAAATTGCCTGGAGTTGTTGCGAAACCTGTGCGACCGGGAATACGTCGTGTCCCTGGAGACCAGCGGCGCGCTGGACATCAGCCAAGTGGACCCGCGGGTGACAAGGGTGATGGACCTCAAGGCACCGGCATCAGGCGAAGCCGGGAGAAACCGCTGGGAAAATATCCCGTACCTGCGCGAACAGGACCAGGTCAAGTTTGTGCTTAGCGATCGCAAGGACTATGTATGGGCCAAATCAGTCTTGCTCGAACATGACCTGATGCATCGCTGCGAGGTGCTGTTTTCCCCTGCATACGAGGCCCTGGAGTTTCGCCAGCTTGCAGAATGGATACTGGAAGACCGGTTGCCCGTACGCTTTCAGGTGCAGTTGCACAAGCTGCTTTGGGGGGATGAACGAGGTCACTGACGGGCTTTGCAGAATTCATTGCAACAGGGTCAAAAAGCCATTGTCCTCTTCTCAGGAGGGCTCGATTCCACCACCACACTTGCGCTGGCAAAGTCCCAGGGGTATGACTGTTACGCGTTGAGTGTCCGTTACGGACAGCGTCACAGCACGGAACTGGAAGCCGCTGAACGAATCGCGCGGCTGCTCAATGTCACCGAGCACAGGACCTTCGAGATTGATCTTTCCATGTTCGGAGGCTCCGCGCTGACCGACCCTGCAGTCCAGGTCCCGGACCATCCTGCCCAGGGCATACCCGTGACCTACGTACCGGCACGAAACACGGTATTTCTCTCCGTTGCACTGGCCTGGGCCGAGGTCATCCATGCCAGGGACATATTCATTGGTGTCAATGCCGTGGATTATTCCGGCTACCCCGATTGCAGGCCGGAATATGTCGAGGCCTACCAGGACATGGCGAATCTGGCCACCCGGGATGCAGTGGAAGGGCATGAGCTGACCATACATGCTCCGCTGGTGTCGCTGTCAAAGTCTGAAATCATCCAGCTGGGCCATGAACTGGGCGTGGATTATTCCCTGACGGTTTCCTGTTATTCGGCTGACGTACAGGGGCGGGCCTGCGGGAAATGCGATGCGTGCCGGTTTCGAAAACAGGGGTTTGCCGAGGCCGGCATTGACGACCCGACCCGGTACAACTGATTGCAGGTGTGAGCGACAATGAACGTAGAGCCAGACAGTAATTTGATGTAGGATAGCGCGCCTTGTGGGTCGTTAGCTCAGTTGGTAGAGCACCGGGCTTTTAACCCGATGGTCATAGGTTCGAATCCTATACGACCCACCATTAATCCCTTACTTCAGGTGCCAGTACGCAGGCAGGTCTTGCAGGCGTGAATCTTCCACGGGCGCACCGACAGTGAAGTGGTACAGACTTTGCCAACTGTGATCACGGATGCCAAGTACTTCATGCATGGCATCATCGAAAAAGCAGCCGATCCCGGTGGAGCGGATTCCTGCAGCCTCAGCTTCCAGGTACAGGATTTGCCCGATTAATCCTGTCTCCCAAAACAGACGTGGATAAAACGGCGCGCCGTGCTGTTCCAGGCTGGCATCGAATGCAGCCAGCATCCCAAGTGCAAAGGCCCCGTCTGCTGCAATATCCTGATGACAGCTGATGATTTTCGCAGCCTCGCGTGCATCGGCTTCCTGCAGCCGATACAAGGGGAGCGTCTTCGGACAACCATCGGGTTTTTCCCAGCACAGTTCTGAACGCAATGTCTTTTTGAGTGAATCCTCATGGGCCAAGTCGCGCACGAGCATATACAGTCCCTCTGACAAACCCTCGACACGATGAATGAATATTGCAAGCGAAACACATGCTCTCCAAGGCAACGCCTCGAGAATGTTTTTTCCTCCTTGCGGCATAACATGCATCAGCGTCCTGTAAAATGTGTCGCTGCTGATCGCCCCATGCCCGTCCATGTCCAGCGCGCTTCGACGCTCCCGTATGATTCTTCTGGCAGATATCCCCCGGTCTGCACCAAACTCGTTTTCAAGCTGATGTGTTTTTTGGGAATCATGTTTGTGATGCAGTGGACGAGGGCTGTTGGAACGACATGCATCCGCAACATGCTCAATGATGGGCCAGTCATGATGTTCATTGCTTAAAACGTTTGAGCTGCCTTCGAATTCGGCTGTTTTAAGACGTTCCCGTACTGCAACGGGGAGATCGATGATGGGATCTGTCCATGTCCTGTCAGCATCAAATGGATAAATTGCCAGCAGGCAGTCCGGATGTTCCGCCTCGATGCCTTCTTGCTGGTGCAGCCCCAACAGCGTTGTCAGGTCGGCATCGGTCACGCAATGAATCAGCCTGGTCTTCCAGCCGAGGGCCGCTGCAGCGATAGTGATCGCCCCGATGGCATGTCCAACATCGTGGTGACAGTAACGGAAGGCCCGTTCACCGTATTTCCATGATTCGCGCCAATAGATCGACGTCAACGAAATCAACAGGGAATCCGCCGGTAGTTCACGACTCAAGGCACGCCATTCCTCCTTCGCCAGGACAACCCGGCGCTCCAATGCATGTCCGTAGGCAAAGTAATGATAAACAGCGGGTACTTCGCTTAAATCCTGAATCGGCCCGGCGATCAAATAGGCCTCGGTTGGGTGGAGGTTGCCACTGGAAGGATTGACCCGCAAAGACCAGCGATTTCCACTCGCCTGTTTCCAGGCAGAAATTGCAAGACTTTCATAAAAGAGATGGCTGATGGAATCCCGGTTTATGCGTGCTGCAGGCGTTTGGCATGTCTCGAATAGCGCGTCATAGCTTGGCGTCTCTGTACTGTGCGGATGGTCTAGTGGAAGAGTCGGGGCCTGGAGGTAACGTCGGAACGGATTTGGTTGATTCTTCCAGTCCATGTAACCCAATGAGCGTGCATAGCGTTGAAGTTGATGTTTGGTTTGATCGTGATACTCGTACACGACATCAAGACTAGAGGAGTGACTGGGTTTCTTGGACATTTTCGTCGGGCCAGTGGTCTGAGCAGCGCTCTTCAAGGACTGCATCCAGAATGATGGATGCACGCTAGGCCGGTGCCAGCTTATGACGGTGATCTCAACCGGTCAATGTAACTTCAGAAAACGGGTCGAAAGCCTGTGCGGAATTTGCACCTATATTGAGGGTCTACGATCTCGTCGCTGGACCCGTCACATGAGGTTACAAGGCGTCTAGAAGGACAGGCTGGCAGCAAGGAACCCGTACCGGCCCAAGGCATCGTAAAGGCCGGGGTAGGTGTTGCCGTTACCACTGGTTGCAGGCCCCGCACCGTTGCCGGCAATCGGCGGTTCCTTGTCGAACAGGTTGTTGATACCAGCACGCAACTGAAAGCCGTCTTTCACATCCCACAGGGCCGACAGGTCGAAGTAGTCGATATCCTTGAGATCCACTTCGCTCGCGTTGAGGTCATCCACCCCGCCGATATGGCGCCACATCAGGGTTGCGGTAAGATTCCAGGGCGTGGTCCAGGTCACCCGCATCTGGTTGCGCAGATCAGGGGTTGGTGCTCCGCAGATGAACCCCCACTTGCCGGCGCAGTCCTCGACCGGGGCTCCGGCAACCTCCTGCTGCTCCCACTTGTCGATCAGCGAGAGCACATTGCGCAGGTCGACATGGCCCCAGGTTCCGAGGCCCAGGGAATAGTCGGCGATCAGGTCATAGCCCACCACCTTCTCGATTGCCAGGTTTTCCTGCCGGGAGACGATATGGCCGCTGCTCTGCACGTTCGAGCCGACCCACAGGTCTCCCGTTGCGCCGCGGTTGATCCGCTGGCACAGCGCCAGGTCACCGTCCAGGCACTCGGTGAGAACGAACTCGGGTGTCAGGCTGCTGATGCCTTTCTCGACCTTGATGCTGTAGTAGTCAAGCGAAAGGGTCAGTCCTTCGATGGCCTGTGGCGAGAACACGATGCCCAGCGTCCAGGTATCGGAGGATTCCGGTTTCAGGTCGGTGTTACCACCCTGCAGGAAGTTGTACTGGTTGGCTGGCGAGTCAGGAATGCGCCCCCATTGATTCTCGGTCACCCCGCTGCGCGCACACTCCTCGAACGTGCGGCCCGCTTCCGTAACACCGTTGAGACCGCCCGAGACCTCCCCCGCACATGGATCTGCACTCATGTCAAACAGGTTGAAGCCCTCGGGTTGAAACAGTTCACGCACGTTCGGGGCGCGAATCGCCCGCTGGAAGCTACCGCGTAGTTTGAAGTCCCGGTTGATCGCCCAGCCGCTTCGAAGCCCGTATGCCTCCACGCTCCCGCCGTATTCATAGTCGGAGTAACGCATCCCGAGATCAAGGATCCACTCCTCGGCGAACGGCCGCCCCTCGACCAATGGCACATTGGCTTCCAGGAACAGCTCGGCGACGCTGCTGCCCCCCGAGACCGGGCGGGTCGCTCCTCCCTGGCCGGTACCCTCGCCGCTGCGGTAGGCTTCATCGGGCTTGAAATCGAGGTTCTCGTCTCGGAACTCGGCACCGAGCGCGATGGCGATGCCGGTGTCTGCTGCAGGCAGGCGCAGGCCGTATTCATCTAGGTCGCCGAACAGGAAACCACTGGCGATCAGCTGGTCTGTGCTGCCGCGTGCGGTCAGTGGCAAGGCGATGTAGTCGAGTGCCTCCTGGGTGACCCCACCGGCCTCGAAGATATTCCAGGGGATGCATTCAGGATCTGTGCCCTCCAGCACGGAACGGCAGACGATTTCGCCGGTGGCCGGATCGCGAACCGCATCCAGGGCACGTTCGATCTTGGTTGTGCCGAGATCGTTCAGGTAGGTGTTGTCCGTTCGCACCTCGGCGTACAGCAGGGTGGCGTCATAGCTCCAGTTGGTGTCGAGTTCACCCTTCATGCCGAGCACCCCGCGAATCGAGGTGTGGTGCAGGTCGTGCTGGCGGTTGCCGCCTTCTACGTTGCGACGGCCGATCCAGAACGGGTCGAGTACATCGTCGCGGGTCCTGCCGATCGAGGCGCACAGTGCCTGGAACTGCTGTTCGGACATTAGCGGGTTGCCGCAATGCAGGGTTTCCGTGACAAAAAATGAACCCGACGGGGCAATCTGTGCCACCGTTCGGTTGTCCATGTACATCAGTTCCGTGTAGACCTGCGTCTGTTCGCTGAGGTCGTAGTGGGCAAAGGCGCCCAAGGTGTACTGCTCGTCCGGGCGCTGGTAGTAGTTCAGGGGGCCAAAATTGTAGGTCTCGCCTTGGCGCGGAACGAATTCATGGCCCTGCACGATAAAGTCGACAGCGGAGGGGTAGTTCGCGTGTCCGAAATTCGTGAATCGCCCCTGCGGGATGGTCGATGAACCCAGACAGCTGCTGGCATCGTCGCTCAGCGCGCAGGAACCGTAGTCGCGATCGCGCTGCCACACCGCCTCGATATCACGCCAGGTGGCATAGGCCGTTGCGTTGCCCCGCCCGTTGTCGAAGTTGGTGCCGGCGATCAGTGACACGCTGGATGTGTCGCCATCCGTCTCGGTGCCATCGGCGGCAGGGTAGCCGGCATCCGTGACGATTCGTTGCCAACGGCCGGAATCGTTGTGATGCGAGTACTGGCTGAACTGGTAGTCAAGCTGCACGCCCTCAAAGTCCTTCTTCATGAGGAAGTTGACGACCCCGGCCACCGCATCGGAGCCATAGGCCACCGATGCACCGCCGGTCAGCACTTCAATGTTTTGCACGAGAGCGCTCGGGATCTGGTTGACGTCGCTGCCGATGCCGCCCTGCAGCGGTGAACCGGCCGGCATGCGCCTGCCATTGATCAGCACCAGGGTGCGTTCTGTACCCAAATTGCGCAGGTTCAGGGTAGCGGTACCAGTGGCTCCGTTGGACTGGCTGGTATTCTGGGTAGAGTAGACCTGTGGCAGGGTGCGCACCATGTCCTCCACCCGGACCGTGCCCTGGTACAGCAGTTCGTCGGCATCCACTGAAGTGACAGGACTGGCACTGACCAGATTCTTGCGCTGGATGTGCGAGCCGGTGACTACGATCTCCCCGAGTTCGACAACAGGATCATCTTCTTCGGCGAGCGTCGTGGCTGGAATGTTGCCTGCCAGGGCAGTGAGAAATGCGAATGTGATGAGGGGTGACTTGCGTTCGATCGTAGACATGAGATAACCGGCTGGTGTTTGCTTGACAGGATTTGGAGGTATCCCTTGCGGGTTACCTAACTGTTGGACCTTGTCCTGTCCTCCCTAAGCCTGATCCGGGCTTTGATGCGATATTCTCATAGCCGGTCAGCATTGGGAAGGTCCGGTGCGAAAGCGACCCTGTGAGCCAGAAAGTATCAACTGTCCCAGCTTTCCATCAAGCCACGAAGGGATGATCGCAATGATGGCAGGGGCTGAGGGGTTGGCTCAGAGAGGAGCACTGGAGTCTTGCGCAACCGTTCGGGGAGATCCCATAGACGCCCTGGATGAGATGCGCAATTTTGCTAGGTCAGGTTCAGGCTAGCCTGCGGGACTGGCAGGCTGTAGGCAACTGGGGAATAAGTTATAGGATCAGAGAGGAATACATAGTAAGTTTCTATTTGCAAAGAAAAAATCATTTGATTTCGGATGAATCGTCATGGGTTTCAGGCAACCCGCATCCAGGTTACTCCCGCCAGCCCAGGACTAGTGAACGGCATGCACGGGCTTGAGCACCTGCAAGCCCTCGAACTCGATGAAAATACAGAAATGGCCTTGATAATTGTCGACTGTCCCGATCTCGGCCCTGCCTTCCCGGACAGCACACAGCATGCCCAGCTCAGATTCGCAAAAGGCACGTGCAACAGCCCCGATGCTTTTGAATATGCATGACTTGATTCGTTCCAGTTCAGCCGGTTGGAAATTGACCAGCGAACGCTGGATCAGCGACTTGGTGGAAGCAGGGGCAGGTAGCTTCGTCATGGTATTCGGGCCTCAAAAATTTTTGTGGACAGTTGCTGTATACGAATACTAATAAGAATCATTACTATTTACAAGTATAATTGTTCCTAAACTTTATCTGCATATTCCGTTTCTCGGCGTGCCTGCATCATCAATCCATCCTGCCCACGATTGCCAGTGATGAGGCTAGGCATGTGTCAAACAGGCAGCTATTGGGGTTTATATGTACAGTGATCAATTGGGGCACCGCATTTTCGATTCGATCGAGAATAGATAGTAGAATCGAGGGCAAAACAAGAAAGGCAAGAGAACAGAGCAGTCATGTCCGATGAAAAAATCTATCCGGTCCCGGATAGCGTTGCTGCAAAAGCCCACATCGATCAAGCCGAATATGAGCGCCTGTACCGGCAATCCGTGGATGATCCTGCCGGATTCTGGGAAGAGCAGGCCGACCAATTCATCAGCTGGTTCAAGAAATGGGACCGCGTTCTGGACTGGGATTATTCCCGTGGCCATATCCGGTGGTTCGAGGGTGCCACACTCAATGCCTGCTACAACTGCGTGGATCGGCATCTTGAGGCACACGGGTCCCGGACGGCAATTATCTGGGAGGGAGACAGCCCAGGTGAGGACAAGGCCATCAGCTATGCAGAGCTGCACCGGGAAGTCTGCATATTTTCGAACATCCTGAAATCACGCGGGGTAAAAAAGGGGGATCGTGTTTGCATCTACATGCCCATGATTCCCGAGGCAGCATTTGCCATGCTGGCCTGTGCGCGGATCGGTGCGGTCCATTCCGTCGTTTTTGGCGGCTTCTCCCCGGATGCGCTGACGGAGCGCATTCTGGATTCCGATTGCCGCACCGTGATCACGGCGGATGAAGGGATACGGGGTGGCAGAAAGGTTCCCCTGAAGGCCAACACGGATGCGGCCGTGCAGAACTGCCCTAACGTCAGCACCGTGCTCGTGGTCAGGCGAACGGGCGGAGAGGTCGACTGGCACCCGCAGAGGGACTGCTGGTACCACGACCTGAGGGCAGGTACCAGCGACGTCTGTGCACCCGAGCCCATGGCCGCCGAAGACCCGTTGTTCATTCTGTATACCTCGGGTTCGACCGGCAAGCCGAAGGGTGTGCTGCATACGACCGGGGGTTACCTGCTGTATGTCGCGATCACCCACAAGTATGCGTTCGACTACCGCCCCGGTGAAGTGTACTGGTGCAGTGCTGATATCGGCTGGGTTACCGGGCATTCCTATATCGTTTACGGGCCGCTGTGCAACGCTGCGACGACCCTGATGTTTGAAGGCGTCCCCACATACCCCGACGCCAGCCGCTTCTGGCAGGTTTGTGACAAGTTCGATGTCGCCAGTTTTTACACGGCCCCGACTGCGCTGCGCTCGTTGATCAGCATGGGGGACGAACCGGTGCAGGCAACCCGCCGTCAAAGCCTGCGTCTGCTAGGTTCCGTGGGGGAGCCCATCAATCCGGAAGTGTGGGAGTGGTACTACCATGTCGTCGGGGAGGGTCGTTGCCGGGTAATCGACACCTGGTGGCAAACGGAGACCGGGGGCTTCATGATTGCCCCGCTACCTGGAGCCACGCAACTGAAACCCGGTTCGGCCACGAAACCATTCCTCGGCGTACAGCCTGCCATCATGGATGAAAACGGCAACGAGCTTGAGGGCGAGTGCAAGGGCAATCTGGTGATCAAGCACCCCTGGCCCGGGCAGATGCGCACCGTGTACGGGGATCACCAGCGATTCATCGACACCTACTTCTCACAGTATCCGGGCAAGTATTTCAGTGGAGACGGCTGCAGGCGCGACGCGGACGGATACTACTGGATCACGGGCCGTGTCGATGATGTCTTGAACGTGTCCGGCCACCGGCTGGGGACCGCTGAAGTGGAGAGTGCCCTGGTGCTGCATCCATCCGTTGCGGAAGCGGCGGTGGTGGGATATCCGCATGACATCAAGGGACAGGGAATCTATGCCTATGTGACCCCCATGCTGGGTACCTCGACCAGCGATGCGCTGAAAGACGAGCTTGTACAGCTGGTCCGCAAGGAAATCGGGGCGTTTGCAAAACCAGATGTCATCCAGTGGGCACCGGGACTGCCCAAAACCCGTTCCGGGAAGATCATGCGACGCATCCTTCGAAAGATTGCAGAGAACGAGGTTGACCAGCTGGGGGATACAACGACCCTGGCCGATCCTTCCGTGGTCGAGGACCTGATCGAAAACCGGCAAGGGGGCTAGGCTGCTGCCCCTGGATTACAAGGCCATGTGTCCTGCCCGTGTCAGTGTTTCAAGGAGACCGACATGAAACCGGCCCTGTTACTGGTTGACATACAGAATGACTACTTCCCGGGCGGGAACATGGAGCTGGTCGACATGGAAGCCGCCTGCGAGAATGCCAGGAAACTTCTGGACAGGTTTCGCTACCAGGGCCTGCCAACATTTCATATCCAGCATATTTTCAAAGACAGCGGGCCAGGATTTTTCCTGCCCGATACCACGGGTGTGGAAATTCACGAAAGCGTGGAGCCGTTACCCGGTGAAACTGTCATACACAAGCGCTACCCGAACAGTTTCCGCGGCACAGACCTCTTGGAGCAGCTCCAGCAAAAGGAGATCAAAAGCTTGGTGATCTGTGGCGCGATGAGTCACATGTGTGTTGAGGCTACGACTCGTGCTGCAGCGGACAACGGATTCAAGTGCACCGTCGTGCAGGATGCCTGTGCAACGCGGGATGTGGAATTCCAGGGCAAGACCGTGGCGGCTGACGACGTCCACCGTACGGCCATGTCGGCTCTGGACTTTGCCTATGCGAACGTGGTGGACGTCGGTGAGTTGCTGTGAGGGGTCGGCGCCTGGGCCCCATGATCACCTGAACTGTTCGCGCTGTTGCTCCAGTTGGCGCAACTGGATTTTCCGGGCTTCAATGCGGGCTTTGGAGCTTAAGTCGATGCCAGGGGATTGCAGTGCCAACTCCACTTGCTCCATGGCGATGTCGTACTGCCCATGCGCCGCATAAAAATTTCCCAGGGATTCGTGGCTGCGCCAGGGTATCTGGGCCTTGCTGGCGGCCTTGGCCTTCACTTTGTCGATCAGCGGGTGTTGCACCTGGGCGCGACTTAGCTGGTCAAGCTTTTCCAAGGCCCGCTGCGCCCGGTCTTCCTTGATCAGGCTCATCGCCAGGTAATAGGTGACCGGCAAACTTCCAGGATAGATCCTGTCCAGGGATTCGAGTGTAGCCGTGGCGGTTTGTCCCATGGCCAGGCGAATCTGGGCATTGGCCAGTCTCACGGTAAGCCGGTTTTCTGTGTTTACGGTGATTTCCTCTAGGCGGCGCAACCCCTGCTCGTGCCTGCCCGCACGGCTCAGCGCCAGGGCATAGGCGTAGTGCTCCACATCACTCAGCCCGCCGGGGGTCCTGCCTTTTACCCGGTAATGTTCGATCAGTTCGGTGGGTGGCTCGCTGAGTGCCAGGGCCCGTGCCCGGGCATAATCGTAATCAATGCTGTTGAAGGCATACGCACCGCGATATTGCCTGGCCCGTGCCTCTGATTCGCTGATGCGTTGCAGGGTAAGCGGGTGGGTCCTGAGGAATTCGGGAAGCTTGCCGTGATTCAGCTGAGTGTACTTGTGCATTCGCTTGAAAAACTGTGGCATCCCGTATGGATCGATGCCCGCGCTGACCATGAGATGCATGCCGATTCTGTCGGCTTCCTGTTCGAAGGCGCGGGAATAGGCGAGTGTGGCCTGCTGAAGTCCTGCCTGGGACGTCATGAGTGCGGCCTGTCCCAGGTCAACGTTGTAGATGCTGGCGAGAATGGCCCCCAAAAAGGTCAATGCCGATACCACATTGAATGATTTTGCATTTTCCAAGTTGCGCGCGATGTGGCGCTGTGTGACATGTGCAATCTCGTGTGCAATCACGCTGGCCAGTTCACTTTCCCGCGTGGTCAGGGTGAATAGGCCGCTGTTGATGGCAATGATGCCGCCGGGCATCGCAAATGCGTTGATGCTGGGATTTTCCACCAGCAGGAATGTAAAGGGAAAGTTCGACTCCAGGCCCCCGGAGATGATCCGTGTGCCCAGCGCCTGGATGTACTGGACCAGCTCGGGGTCGTTGGAGATCGGCAGGCCTCTTCGGATCTCTGTCAGCAAGACGCGTCCGAGCTCGATCTCCTTGGCTTGGCTCAGCTCCGCGCTGGCCGAGTCACCGATGTTGGGCAGTTCGCTGTCTGCTGCCGAGAACGAGGCAAGGGCCATGAGCAGCAGACAAAGCACCAGGCGTGTCAGGCAGGGGAACCGCATGTTGGATGGTACGCTCTTGCGGTAGGAATGATGCAGCATGGGTAATGACGGTACTGTAACAGTATTGGGACAACCCAAAACCCGAAGATACGTCAAACTTTACTACAATCACTATTATTAAAGTATTATGATATTATAATATATATTGCGGTCCAGGCTCGTGTTGGCCGTCCGTTGCAAGCTTTTATGTGATGAATTTCTAAGGAGTTGTCGTAATGGCCGAATTTGACCAAGAATTAGATGCCTGTGGGCTGAACTGTCCACTTCCGATTTTGCGCGCAAAGAAAGCATTGTCTGGTATGGATTCGGGTAAAGTGCTGCAGATCATTGCTACTGACCCAGGCTCGGTGAAGGATTTCGAGGCGTTTTCCAAGCAGACGGGCAATGCGCTTTTGGATTCGAATGAAGATGGGGAAAAGTTTTATTTCCGCATCCAGAAAAAATAATAACAGCTACACTGGTTGCGGCGGCTAGTGCTTCGCCGGATAATCTTCCAAAACCACATTTCGTGCCGGCAGGTGCGGGTGCTGCCCGGCAGATAGACATTTGCTGACGGTATGCATGCCTGCGCGAAGGCATGCATACTTATACATCGGCGATGCGTCATATAATCTCGATATTGCTGGAAAACGAGGCAGGGGCCCTGTCCAGAGTCTCGGGGTTGTTCTCGGCTCGCGGATACAATATCGAATCACTGACGGTCGCACCGACCAATGATGCAACCGTTTCACGTATTACGGTGGTCACGGGCGGGAGCGACGACGTCATCGAACAGATCGAGAAACAACTCAACAAGCTCGTCGATGTTGTCCAGGTCATTGATCTGACTGCCGATGAACACATCGAAAGGGAAATGGTACTGCTGAAATTGCACAGCACGGAAATCAGCCCGGCGACCCTTGATGATTTGGCCAGCAACTTTGGTGGCAAGGTTGTGGACCGTTCCGATGACGTGGTCGTGGTGGAAATCTCGGGGACTGGGGAGAAACTTGACCGCGCCATCCAGTCGGTCCCGGATGAAGCCATCCACGAGCTTGTACGCTCGGGTGTTTTGGGAATTGCCGCAGGCAGGGGCAACGTGGCTTTGAAAACAGAGTCTGCATGAAGCCGGCCACTAAGAAAATGGAGAATGGGCATGAATATTTATTATGACAAAGATGCTGATCTTTCAGTGATTCGGGGTAAACGGGTTGCCATTGTCGGCTATGGCTCCCAGGGACATGCGCACGCAAACAATCTGCAGGATTCGGGAGTGGAGGTGTCGGTGGGACTGCGTGACGGGTCCTCATCCTTTGCCAAGGCCAAACAAGCTGGAATCAATGCCGTATCCATTGAGGCTGCAGTGGCACAGGCCGATGTCGTCATGGTGCTGGCCCCCGATGAACACCAGAGCCGGCTGTACGAGGAAAGCATCGAGCCCAACATACGAAAAGGTGCCACACTGGCCTTTGCACACGGGTTCAACATCCACTTCGAAAGGATCACACCCCGGGAAGACCTGGATGTGATCATGATCGCACCCAAGGGTCCGGGTCACTTGGTACGCTCCACCTATGTCCAGAACGGGGGAGTGCCTACTTTGATTGCCGTTTTTCAGGATGCGTCGGGCAATGCCAAGAGCACGGCCCTGTCCTATGCCTCTGCCAACGGCGGCGGGCGCGCCGGGATCATAGAAACCACCTTCAAGGAAGAGACGGAAACCGATCTGTTTGGCGAGCAGGCGGTCCTGTGCGGGGGTGCGACGGCACTCGTGCAGACGGGATTCGAAGTGCTGGTGGATGCCGGGTACGCACCCGAGATGGCGTACTTCGAGTGTCTGCACGAACTGAAGCTCATTGTTGACCTGATGTATGAAGGCGGCATTGCCAACATGCGCTATTCGATATCCAACACCGCCGAATACGGCGACCTGACACGCGGCCCCAGGGTGATCGATGAAGACACCCGGTCGGAAATGAAACGGATCCTGGCGCAGGTCCAGTCCGGTGAGTTTGCACAGGAATTCATTCAGGAGATCGAGTCCGGCGCGGCCAACCTGGAAAGCCTGCGCGAGCGGGGACGCCAGCATCCCATCGAGAAAGTGGGTGCCGAGTTGCGCGACATGATGCCCTGGATTAAGTCCAACAAGATTGTAGATCAAACCAAAAACTAGACCTGCAGTTTGCATAACATCTCCATGTTATGACTGACTACTATGATCCCCATTGCTAGAGAAGCGCAGCTTGTGCTGCTGGTGCTGGGGGTGGCCGTCGCAATCGCCCAGTACCTGTTCGGGTTATCAGTGGTATGGCCCGCCTGGCTGGTGTTTGTGGTCCTGCTGATTCTGTTTCGGGATTTCAAGCGCACCATTCCCGCGATCCCCCTGGCTGTGGTCAGTCCGGTAGACGGGCGCATCACCGACATCAGGGATGCGGTGCACGATCCGTACCTGAAGCGCATGGCCCAATCGGTCAGCCTGCGGCAGTCCCCGCTTGGCGAGTTCAATGTACACAGCCCGATCGAAGGCAAGGTACAGAATCTCTGGGTGCGCTCGGCGTCAAGACATGCCGAATCCGAGCTTGCAATGTGGGTGCAAACGGACGAACAGGATGATGTCGTGGTGGTAGCTGACCTGAGTTCTGTACTGCGCCATGCCAGTTGTCATATCAGTGCAGGCGAGAAATTGGGGCAGGGGCAGCGCTGCGGGTTCATGGCCTTTGCCTGTGAAGTCGTGGTTTACCTGCCGCAGACGAGCAGTGTCCGCGTTCGGGTGGATCAGTCGGTTCGCGCCGGCAGTGATAAACTGGCAGAATTCGTACATGAGGCAGGGACACCATCCGCACACCCATGAACAGACCAGAAAAGAAATTGCGCAAGGGCATCTACCTGTTGCCGAACCTGTTTACCACCGGCGCGCTGTTCGCCGGGTTCTATGCGATCGTTGCTGCCACGACGGACCTGTTTGACCAGGCGGCGATCGCCATCGTTGTTGCCCTGTTTCTGGATTTTCTGGATGGAAGAATCGCGCGTCTGACCCATACCACCAGCAAGTTCGGCGCACAGTATGACAGCCTGTCCGACATGGTGTCTTTTGGTGTGGCACCCGCACTGGTCGTGTACGAGTGGGCACTGATTCACTTCGGGGATTTCCCCTGGATCTGGTCGAAGCTGGGATGGCTCGCGGCATTTTTCTATACCGCAGCGGCAGCTTTGCGCCTGGCCCGGTTCAACGCCCGCGTCACGGTGGTCAGCAAACGCTATTTCCAGGGATTGCCGAGCCCTGCGGCGGCAGGCGCATTGGTAGGATTCATCTGGGCCTGCCATGACATGCAGCTTTCCCCCGAAGATGTTGCCATTGCGGCCCTGGTGATGACCATCGTTCTTGGCGCGCTCATGGTCAGCAACTTTACCTATCACAGCTTCAAGGACATCAACCTCGTGGACCGGATCCCCTACATCGTCATGCTCGCTGTGGTGCTTGGTTTTATTCTGGTATCGATCGACCCGCCAAAACTGGTATTTATCGTGTTCGCCCTGTATGCGCTGTCCGGGCCGGTCATCTATATCGTCCGTCTGAAACGAAAACGCGGTGCACGCACCACGGTGAATATCGAAGATCGCCCATGACGTCTGCAGCCCGTCAGCCGTCTGGATGCAGGGCTATAGTTGACGGGTTACTGTACTTTCTGGGAAAATCCGCGCAATTGGGTATATTACAGACATGAAAGAGGCATTCGAAAACACCGCAACGACCGCAGTTCCAGTCTCAGGACCTGCTGCTGTGTACTGCCTTTCACTTCTCCTGCTGCCGCTGTAGCGGCACCACCTGTACCTGGCGAGGCTAAACGCATCATCAACTCATTTACCTAGGAATTCCCATACGAGCTTCGAACTCGTGAAACTTTTGCTGTAGCAGGAGACACATGGTGGACAGGGACAAACTGAAAATTTTTGATACGACACTGCGCGACGGGGAACAAAGCCCCGGTGCCTCGATGACGCGCGATGAAAAAGTACGCATCGCCAAGTCACTGGAGCGCATGCGGGTGGATATTATCGAGGTCGGTTTTCCGACCGCGAGTGTGGGCGACTTTGAAGCCGTGCAGGCCGTCGCCAAGGTGGTCAAGGACAGCACCATATGCGGCTTAGCGCGCGCACTCAAAGGTGACATCGAACGTGCCAGCGAAGCCCTGAAACCTGCGGCATCTGCCAGGATTCATACGTTCATCGCAACGTCGCCGATTCACATGCAGCGCAAACTGCGCATGACCGAGGACCAGGTTATCGAGCAGGCCGTCTCGGCGGTCCGGCTCGCGAGGAAGTACACCGATGACGTCGAGTTTTCACCGGAGGATGCAGGGCGCTCGGAATTCGAGTTCCTGTGCCGGGTCATCGAGCAGGCGATCGAGGCCGGCGCCCGGACGATCAATATTCCTGATACGGTGGGCTACAACATCCCGCACCAGTTCGGCGACCTGGTCGGTCGCCTGATCGAGAATATTCCCGCTTCGGACAAGGTCACGTTTTCCGTGCACTGTCACAATGACCTAGGACTTGCTTCGGCAAACTCCCTGTCGGCGGTGCTGAGAGGGGCACGCCAGGTGGAGTGTACGATCAACGGCCTGGGCGAGCGTGCAGGCAATGCCTCCCTGGAAGAGATTGTCATGACCGTGCACACGCGTCAGGACGTGTTTCCATGCATCACGGGTCTGGATACGACACAAATTGTGCCGACCTCGCGGATGGTCTCAACGATCACGGGCTTTCCCGTGCAGCCCAACAAGGCCATCGTCGGTGCCAATGCCTTCGCGCATGAGGCAGGCATCCACCAGGATGGTGTGCTCAAGGCCCGGGAGACCTATGAAATCATGCGTGCGGAAGATGTCGGCTGGGCTTCAAACAAGATCGTGCTCGGCAAGCATTCGGGCCGCAATGCATTTCGCACACGCCTGGATGAGCTTGGCATCACGTTCGATACGGAAGAGGAGCTCAACAATGCCTTTGCAAATTTCAAGGGACTGGCGGACCGCAAGCATGAAATATACGATGAGGACCTGCATGCTCTGGTATCCGATACAAGTTACGACCAAGATGAGTACTGGAAACTGGTGTCGTTGACGGCACACTCCGAAACCGGTGAAACGCCGAGTGCGCAGGTTATCCTGCAGGTTGATGGTGAGGAGAAAGTGGCCAGTGCCAGCGGGGGTGGGCCCGTCGATGCCACATTCTGTGCCATCGAGGAAATCGTCGACAGCCAGGCACAGTTGCAGCTGTATTCTGTTAACAACATCACGACGGGTACAGACGCCCAGGGAGAGGTCACGGTGCGCCTGCACAAGTCCGGCAGGATCGTCAACGGGCACGGTGCGGACACCGACATCATCATGGCTTCGGCCAAGGCCTACCTGCATGCGCTGAACCGGCTCGCCATCCCGGACAAGCGCGCACACCCCCAGCATGACGTCTGAATGCAGGTGCATGCTGTAATGGAGGAACAGAGGCGGCTGTACTACCTGGAGAAAATGGGCATCCAGACCTGGGTCACCAGGACTTCCCAATCCGAAGCCATCCCGACCGTGCCTGATCAGGAGCTCCGGTCTGTGCAGGCAACGCCACTGACACATCTGGATGCATCGTGTGGCACAAGTTCCGCCGCCGGCCTGGATGAGCTCAGGAACGTGGTTGCTGCCTGCACCTTGTGTGCGCTGCACCAAGGTCGCACACAGACGGTGTTCGGGACGGGCAATCCCCATGCGGACTGGCTTGTGGTGGGTGAGGCACCGGGTTTCGAGGAGGATCGCAGCGGGGAGCCGTTTGTCGGGCGGGCAGGCCAGCTGCTGACCAAAATGCTTCGTGCCATCAATCTTGCCCGAGAAGAGGTGTTCATCGCCAATATCCTGAAGTGCAGGCCACCTGACAACCGGGACCCGCAGCCGCAGGAAATTGGACACTGCCTGTCCTACCTGAGGCAGCAAATCGACCTGATCCAGCCGAAAATCATCCTCGCCATGGGCAGGATCGCCGCCCAGACACTGCTGGACACGCACACAGCGATCGGGCGCCTTCGCGGCCGCGAACATTACTATGCGGATACCCGCATTCCCGTGATAGTCACCTACCATCCCGCCTACCTGTTGCGCAGCCCCCAGCAAAAGCGCAAGGCCTGGGAGGATCTTCAGCTTGCAGTCCGGATCAGGGAGTCATGCGAGTGATGCAGAAGACTGCAGCCATGGAGGGACCGGCGGAACCGCTTCCATTCGGGGTGCTGGGTACATCATGAGTGCGGCGCTAGAACATCCGGTTGCCGGCTTTCGCCGGATGATCGAACAGGATTTGCCCGCCATCGTCGATATTGAGCGGCGCAGCTACCAGTTTCCGTGGACACGGAATATCTTCCTCGACTGCCTGCGCCACGGACACTCCGCCTGGGTGCTCGAAATGGAGCAAGGCATCATCGGTTATGGGGTGATGTCCGTTCTGGTGCAGGAATGCCACATCCTGAACCTGTGTGTGGACCCCGACTACCGAGGTCAGGGCAATGGCCGGCAGTTGCTTGAGGAATTGCTCATCATCGCGCGTGTGCATGAGGCTGATTCTGCATTCCTTGAAGTGCGCACCTCCAATTTTCAGGCGCTGGCCTTGTATTTGTCGGAAGGTTTTCGTGAAATCGGCACGCGCAGAAACTACTATCCGTCCCAGCTGGGCCGAGAAGATGCCGTGATTCTTGCCAAAAGGCTTTGAAAGACCGGCAAACTGCGGCCTGTATTCCAGCAACTACGCAACCAGGGATGCTCCGAGGCAGGTCCTTTCTGTTCCCCGGAAAAACATCATGAAGGATGACAATTTTCTCAACGAGGTCGACAAGCGACGGACCTTTGCCATCATCTCCCATCCGGATGCCGGCAAGACGACGATTACCGAGAAGCTTTTGCTGTTCGGCGGCGCCATCCAGCTGGCCGGAACGGTCAAGGGCCGCAAGGCGGCCCGTCATGCGGTATCGGACTGGATGGAAATGGAAAAACAACGCGGCATATCGGTGACCAGTTCGGTCATGCAGTTTTCCTACAAGGGCCATGTGGTGAACCTGCTGGACACGCCGGGGCATGCCGATTTTTCCGAAGATACGTACCGCACACTGACCGCAGTCGATTCCGTCCTGATGGTGATCGACAATGCCAAGGGCGTGGAGGAGCGCACGATCAAGCTGATGGAGGTGTGCCGGCTGCGCAACACCCCAATCATGACATTCATCAACAAGATGGATCGTGACGGGCGCGAACCCATCGAGTTGCTGGATGAAGTCGAGCGAGTACTGAAAATCAAATGCGCACCGGTGACCTGGCCGATTGGCATGGGCAAGCATTTCAAGGGGGTCTTCAATCTGCCCGATGACTCGGTACATCTTTACGATGCACAGCACGGCGGCAGGATCATGCAGGGCAAGGTCGTTGAAGGCCTGCATAACCCGCAACTGGGCCAGTTGATCACAGAACAGGCGCAGCCGCTGCGCGATGAAATCGAACTCGTGCAGGGAGCGAGCCATGAATTTGACCATCAGGCCTACCTGGACGGTGAGCTGACTCCGGTATTTTTCGGCTCCGCAATCAACAATTTCGGCATTGCCGAGTTATTGGATCGATTCGTCAGGTACGCGCCGGCACCGCAGTCAAGGAGCGTCAGCTGTTCTGGTGGACAACCCAGGCAATTGCACGCGAGCGAGGAGAAATTCTCAGGCTTCGTGTTCAAGATTCAGGCCAACATGGACCCCAATCACCGTGACCGGCTGGCCTTCCTGCGCGTGTGCTCGGGCAGTTTCTACAAGGGCATGAAGCTGCAGCATGTACGCCTGGACCGGGATATCAAGGTCAACGGTGCACTGGCATTTGTGGCCTCGAACCGGGAACAGGTGGAGTGTGCATATCCCGGGGACATCATTGGCCTGCACAACCATGGCACGATCCGGATCGGCGATGCCTTCACGCAGGGCGAGAAACTGGCATTCAGCGGAATCCCGAGTTTTGCCCCCGAGCTGTTCAGGCGAACCTTCCTGAAGGATCCATTAAAGATCAAGGCGTTAAGGAAAGGACTTACCCAGCTTTGTGAAGAAGGGGCGACCCAGCTGTTCCAGCCGCAGACCAGCAATGACCTGATACTCGGTGCCGTTGGCGCCTTGCAATTCGATGTGGTTCAGCACCGGCTGAGGTATGAATACAATGTCGACTGCCGGTTTGACCAGGCTAGCGTGCAGGCTGCACGCTGGGTGGTGTGCGATGATCCGAAAAAGTTGCTCGAGTTCAAAAACAAGCACGCGGCCCACCTGGCCGTGGATCATGGTGGTGAGCTCGTTTACATGGCACCGACCCGTGTCAACCTGCAGATCGTCATGGAGAAATGGCCGGACATTGAATTTCGGGCAACGCGAGAGCATGCCGGCGTGATCGATTAGCGACGCAATCCGTACTTCGGCCCTGAACCCTATATTCATGCCTGCTTCGAAAAAAGACCGCATCTATTTGCAAAGACCCACCCATCCGGGTGATTTCGTCTTTGACGAAGCCGTTGCCGAGGTCTTCGAGGACATGATCACACGCTCCGTTCCCGGCTACGAGGCGGTTCATCGGCTGGTGCAGGTCGTGGCCAGGAAATTCGTAACTGAGGGCAGCTCGGTCTATGATTTTGGTTGCTCACTGGGGGCGGCATCCTTCGCTGTCTGCCAGGCAGTTCCTCAAGCCCGCGTGGACATCCTTGCCGTCGACAATTCCCAGGCCATGATCGATCGACTGCAGCAAAGGCTCGAGGGGATGCACTCGGATGCCCGGATCAAACCGGTGTGCGCGGATATCACCGAGGTCGATATCCAGAACGCCTCCCTCGCCATTCTGAACTACACCCTGCAGTTCATTGATCCCGCAAGGCGAGATTCTCTCATCCGGAAGATTCACTCGGGGTTGCGGCA
The DNA here is from genome assembly GCA_009839635.1 of Pseudomonadota bacterium. Classification (GTDB taxonomy): domain Bacteria; phylum Pseudomonadota; class Gammaproteobacteria; order UBA4575; family UBA4575; genus WTFY01. The sequence continues at coordinate 10,184 of VXPJ01000146.1, read as the reverse complement.
AGATGCGGCCTTGCTGTTATCTGAAAAAGTAAAGTACCCGGATCCTGATGAGGATGCGCTGATGCAAAGCCTGCATGAGAGTTTCAAGCAGGGGCAGCACTACAGTGCTCTTGAAATCACCCGGAAAAGGGAAGCGCTTGAGAACGTCCTGATTCGCGACACCCATGAACAGCACAGGGCGCGCCTGCACCGTGCCGGCTTCTCCCGGGTCCACGTCCTGGTGCAATACCTCAATTTCATCACCTACATCGCGATCAAGTAATGGCACGACTCTCATCGCTGGTATCGTCGCTGGAGCGCGCCGGGCTCAAAGGCGCACACACGCAATTGCTGCAACTGGCACAGCACAGGTACGCGCACCCCAGGCACCGCCACTTCGATGAGTGGCAACATCACGTTGATTCATTGCCGGAGGTTGCCCCGTCGTTCATTGACCTCGACCGCGCGGCACCCGTGATCGGTCGGGAAGCGGATTGTACGGGCGAGCAGCATGCCTTGCTGAAACAAAGCCTGCAGGCCCTGTGCCCCTGGCGCAAGGGGCCGTTCAGTGTGTTCGGTATCGACATTGATGCGGAATGGCGCAGCGACTGGAAATGGGCACGCATTGCACCGCACCTTGGCAGTCTTCAAAACTGCAGCGTACTGGATGTCGGTTGCGGGAACGGGTATTACGCGCTGCGCATGCAGGGCCTTGGAGCGCGGCTAGTGCTGGGCCTTGAACCCATGTGGGTGCACGTGTTCCAGTGGTCGGTACTGCACCGGTACCTACCGCAACCGCAGCGCATCTTTGTCCTGCCCCTGAGACTCGAGGAACTGCCGCAGGCACTGTCAGGGTTCGATCTCGCGTTCTCCATGGGCGTGCTGTATCACAGCCGGCAACCCCGGGAGCATCTGAGCCATGTGTTCAAGGTGTTGAAGGCTGGGGGCCGGATTTTGCTGGAGACGCTGATCATCGAGGACCGGGCCGCCGAGGCGCTGGTTCCGGTGGAGCGTTATGCCGGCATGAGGAATGTCTGGGTGATCCCGAGTTACACTTTGCTGAAGGCCTGGCTGGTGGAAGCCGGCTTTGACCAAGTCCGGTTGCTGGATCAGTCACAGACCACGACCCAGGAACAGCGCCCGACGAACTGGATGACCGGGCATTCTCTGGTGCATGCCCTGAACCCGAACGACACCGGGCAGACCATCGAGGGATATCCGGCGCCATTGCGCGCCTGCATCGTTGCAGAAAAACCGGCCTGAATTCCAATACCCGGTGCCGGCCATGAACTACTCTTCCAGGTACTGGCGTTTGCCCTCCACGGTCTCCCACTGACCGGCATCCTCCGGGGCAGGGATGGTGGTGGCCAGGACCGGCCACTTCAGGGACAGCCGTTCGTTGAGGAGCAGGAATTCCTGCTGTGATTCAGGCAGGTCCTCTTCGCTGTAGATGGCATTGACCGGGCACTCCGTTTCGCACATGGCGCAGTCGATGCAGTCTTCGGGATCGATGACCAGCATGTTCGGCCCCTCATGAAAGCAGTCGACCGGACACACTTCCACGCAGTCCGTGTACTTACACTTGATGCAGGATTCAGTGACTACGAATGTCATGGGATCTGGAACGGGCGAATGCTGTACCGAGCATCCATGGTAGCAAATATGAACAGGTTCAAGAATATGCCCGGCAGGGAAGCAGGTCGCGGTAAGGCTGAACATTCATGACTGTTCGCGCCCCAGGTGCTTGAGCCTGTAGAGCACCTGCAGGGCATCGTTGGGACTCAGCTCATCCGGGTCCACGTTTTCCAGGAATTCGATCATCGGGTGGTTCAGGCGCTCTTCAAGTTTGAGTCCCAGCTGCGCAGCAGGTACAGGCTTCGTGGATTTCTCCGTGGCGTGCTCGAGTTGTCTGAGCTTGAGCTTAGCGCCGGCAATCACCGATTTGGGGATGCCCGCGAGCTGGGCCACCTGCAGGCCGTAGCTCTGGTTGGCCGGACCTTCCTTGACGGCGTGCAGGAAAATGATCTGGTCGCCATGCTCCACCGCATCGATGTGCACGTTGCAGATGTTCTCGAAATGCTCCGGCAACTGCGTGAGCTCGAAATAATGGGTTGCGAACAGGCTGTAGGAGCGGTTGACTGTGCTGAGATGCTCGGCACAGGACCAGGCTAGGGAAAGTCCGTCATAGGTGCTCGTACCGCGTCCGATCTCATCCATGAGCACCAGGCTGGATGCGGTGGCATTGTTGAGGATGTTGGCCGCTTCTGTCATCTCGACCATGAAAGTGGAGTAGCCGGCACTGAGATCGTCTGAGGCACCAATGCGTGTGTAGATGGCCTCCAGCGGACCCAGGGTGGCTGACTCGGCAGGCACGTAGCTGCCGGTATAGGCGAGCCAGCTGATCAGTGCAATCTGGCGCATGTAGGTGGATTTGCCGCCCATGTTCGGACCGGTGATGATAAGCATCTTGCGCGAGTCATCCATGCAGGCATCATTGGCCGTGAAGGGGCCTTCCTGGACCTGCTCGATGACCGGATGCCTTCCCTGTTTGATATCGATACGGTTTTCGTCGGTAAATTGCGGTCGCACGTAGTTCAGAGCCTGGGCACGTTCTGCAAGCGTGAGCAGGGCATCCAGCTGCGAAAGCCCCAGTGCACAGGTGCGCAAGGTGTCCAGTTCCCCGATCAGTTCATCCAGGAGTTGCTCGTAGAGGAATTTCTCCCGTTTCAGGGCACGCTCCTTTGAACTCAGCACTTCATCCTCGAATCTTTTCAGTTCACTCGTGATATACCTCTCGGTGTTCTTCAGGGTCTGCCTGCGCGTGTAATGTTCGGGGACCTGGTCTGCATGAGTACGCGAGACTTCAATGTAGTAGCCATGCACACGGTTGTAGGCAACCTTCAGTGATGCGATCTGGGTAGCGAGTTTCTCGCGCAACTCCAGGTCCAGCAGGAACCGGTTGGCATCCGTGTGCATGTTGCGCAACTGGTCCAGTTCCTCGTCGCGGCCCGGACGGATGACACCGCCATCTCGGATCAGCGCGGGCGGATCATCGGCCAGGCTGCGCTCCAGAATGGAGGTCAGTGGCTCCAGCCCATCGAGCATGTGCGAGCATTCCTGTAGCAACGCCTCACTGTAAGGCGCGATGGCCTTTTGAATGCCGGGCGCTACAGCCAGGGTAGAGCGCAAGGCATCGAGATCCCGGGGCTGCGCGGTGCGCAAGGCGATGCGGCTTCGGATGCGTTCAATGTCGTTCACTCCGCGCAGCCTGTCCTGCAGAGACTCGATTTCGTTGAATTCGATCAGCTGCCCGATGGCCGCGAGGCGCTTTTGCAAAACGTCCAGGTTGCGGGTCGGCTGGCATAACCAGCCACGCAAAAGGCGTGCGCCCATGGTCGATACGCTGCGATCTAGTACACCGATGAGACTGTGCGTCTTTTGTCCGCGCGTGGATTGCTCGATCTCCAGGTTGGCCCTCGATACGCTGTCAATCTGCAGGTACTCGTCATCCTTGTACAGCTGCAACCCATCGATGTGGGGCAGGGTGGATTTCTGGGTATCCTTGACGTACTGGAGCAAGGCCCCGGCAGCGGCAATGGCAAGGGGCTGTTCTTTGCATCCATAGCCGCCGAGGTCATGCACTCCGAACTGCTTGCACAGGGCCGTGACCGCACTCTCGGCTTCGAAGTGCCAGACCGGCAGGCGCCTGCATGCAATTCCGTTTTTCATCACGAACTCGGCATCTTCGGGCAGCAGCACCTCGGCGGGCTGGATGCGCTCGATCTCACCATCAAGCTGCGCTGTGTCGGGGCAGGTCTGCACGATGAACTTGCCGGTGCTGAGGTCGAGGTAGGCCAGTCCTGCGGCATCCCCGGTCGGACATACGGCCAGCAGGTAGTTTTCCCGGTTGTGTTCGAGCAACTGGCTCTCGGTCACCGTGCCGGGCGTGATGATCCGGGTTACCTTGCGTTCTACCAGCCCCTTGCTGTCGGCCGGGTCGCCAACCTGGTCGCAGATCACCACCGACTCGCCCCGGCGTAGCAGCTTGATCAGGTAGTTTTCGACGGCATGCACGGGCACACCGGCCATGGGAACCTCGTCGGCAGCATTCTTGTTTCGTGAAGTCAGGGTCAAATCCAGCAGCTTTGCGGCATGGATGGCGTCCTCGAAGAACAGTTCGAAGAAATCACCCATGCGGTAGAACAGCAGCATGTCCGGGTGCTCGGCCTTGATGCGCAGGTACTGCTGCATCATGGGGGTGTGTTTCACGGGGGAGCGTGCGATCATGACAAAAGTCTAACCAAGAATAGAAAATTAGACAGCATAAAATGGCTCCATGACCCAATCACCCTCACCCGAGACCCGAACCTTGCTGCAAGCGTTTGCAGGGCAGATGACAGACCGCGGACTTAGATTGGCCACCGCGGAATCCTGCACCGGGGGACTGCTGGCCGAGTGGATGACCACGCTGTCCGGTAGTTCCAACTGGTTCGAATGCGGCTTTGTCACCTACAGCAACGCTGCCAAGGTCAATTTGCTCCAGGTCGCACCGCAGGCGCTGGAAATTCATGGTGCCGTGAGCCCGCAGGTGGCAGAACAGATGGCAAGTGGTGCCCTGGGTGTCAGTGGCGTGGACCTGGCCGTGTCTGTGACCGGGATTGCAGGACCGGACGGCGGCAGTACATCAAAACCGGTCGGCACGGTGTACATCGGCATCGCCCGGCGTAATTGGCCGGTCGTTACGGCACATCGCGTGTTCGAAGGAGATCGCGATACCGTTCGAGAGCAAAGTGCGAGTCTGGCACTTGCCCTTTTGATGGAGCACTGCCCCGGCGGATGATACAAACCGGACCGGTGCATGTGCCGGAAGTTTCGCGTGCAGAGGCATCCCGGTATGATAAGGTGGCAACGCTAACGATACATACTGGACAGGGTGGAAAATACCCCTTATTTCGTACGGCAGTTCCAGGCAACTTGATCAACAGGTTTTTATTTGAAGTCAGAGGTGAGTAGTGGACGAAAATCGCAAAAAGGCACTTGATGCAGCGCTAGGTCAGATCGAGAGGCAGTTCGGCAAGGGCACGGTCATGCGCCTTGGAGACTCCTCTGCCACGCGCGACATCGATGTGATCTCGACCGGCTCGCTGGCTCTGGATGTTGCCCTCGGAATCGGTGGCCTGCCCAAGGGCAGGGTCACGGAAATCTATGGACCGGAGTCGTCGGGCAAGACGACCCTGACGCTACAGGTGGTTGCTGAATGCCAGAAACAGGGAGGGATTGCCGCATTCGTCGATGCCGAGCATGCCCTGGACCCTGTGTATGCGGAAAAAATAGGCGTCAACGTGGATGACTTGCTGATCTCTCAGCCCGATACTGGTGAGCAGGCCCTGGAGATCACGGACATGCTGGTGCGCTCCGGGGCGGTCAGCATCGTCGTGGTTGATTCGGTGGCCGCGCTGACCCCGCGCGCCGAGATCGAGGGCGATATGGGCGACTCGCACATGGGCCTGCAAGCCCGGCTCATGTCACAGGCCTTGCGCAAGCTGACCGGCAACATCAAGCGGTCCAATACCATGGTCATCTTCATCAACCAGATTCGTATGAAGCTGGGCGTCATGTTCGGCAATCCCGAGACCACTACCGGCGGCAATGCGCTGAAGTTCTATGCCTCGGTACGCCTCGACATCCGCCGCATCGGTGCGATCAAGCAGGGCGATGAGGTTCTCGGCAATGACACCCGGGTCAAGGTCGTCAAGAACAAGCTCGCGCCCCCGTTCAAGAAGGCGGAATTCGAGATCCTCTACGGTGAAGGCATCTCGCGCATGGGCGAGATCATCGACATGGGCGTTCAAAACGGCATCGTCGACAAGGCCGGGGCCTGGTACAGCTACAATGGAGAGCGCATCGGCCAGGGCAAGGAAAATTCACGTGCCTGGCTGAAAGAGCATCCCGAGGTGGCGAGCGAGATCGAGGCCAGCCTGCGTGAAAAACTGATGCCACATGCCGGCAAAGTACATCCGGAGTCCGAAGAAGCAGAAGAGGCGGAAGCCACTGAAGCCTGAGCGTTCCATACGCGATACGGCACTTGGACTGCTGTCAAGACGGGAACACACGCGTCTTGAGCTGGCAGGGAAACTCGAAGCGAGGGAATTCCCGGCCGCCGAAATCAACCCCCTGCTGGACGACCTGCAGCGAGAAGGCCTGCAAAGCGATGCGCGCTTTGCCGAAAGCTATGTCTATTCGCGCACGCGACGCGGCTTCGGGCCGCTGCGTATCCGTCAGGAATTGCAGGCACGCGGTGTCACCGAATCCCTGGTGAACACACACGTCGACTTCAATGATCCGCAGTGGCTGCAGCTGGCCTGCCAGGAATACGGGAAAAAGTTCAAGGACCCCCGGGTGGGAAGCGCGAAAGAGCGGGCCCGGCGCATGCGCTACCTGCAAAACCGCGGATTCACCGGTGATATAATCCGCCAGACCTTTGTACGATTTGAGCGGGCTGAAACAGCGTCCGGCGCTGGAGCATAGGAACGACTCCACGAGGCAGGGTGGACATGGAACACAGCGCGGAAATTCGCAACGCGTTTTTACAATTCTTCGAGCAGCACGGCCATACCGTGGTGCCGTCCGGTCCGCTGGTGCCTGCAAACGACCCCTCCCTGCTGTTCACCAACGCCGGCATGGTGCAGTTCAAGGATGTCTTTCTCGGCAAGGAGTCCCCGGGCTACACCCGGGCCACGACCAGCCAGCGCTGTCTCAGGGCCGGGGGCAAGCACAACGATCTTGAGAATGTCGGCTATACCGCAAGGCATCACACGTTTTTCGAGATGCTGGGTAACTTCAGTTTCGGGGATTACTTCAAGCGCGAGGCGATCCATTATGCCTGGGATTTCCTGACGCGGGTGGTCGAACTCCCCGAGGAACGCCTTTGGGTCACGGTCTATGAGGAGGATGAGCAGGCGGCCGACATCTGGCTGAATGACATCGGTGTCAGTGCAGAGCGGTTCGCACGGATCGGCGCGACCGACAACTTCTGGGCCATGGGAGATACAGGCCCCTGCGGGCCATGCACGGAGATCTTCTATGATTTCGGTGAAAGCATAGCCGGGGGGCCGCCCGGGACTGCGGATCAGGACGGGGATCGGTACGTGGAGGTATGGAACCTGGTGTTCATGCAGTATGAGCGCGATGCCAAAGGGAAGCTCACCGATTTGCCCAAGCCTTCCGTGGATACCGGCATGGGTCTTGAGCGCCTGAGTACCATCCTGCAGGGTGTCACGAGTAACTACGACACCGACCTGTTCACCGGCATCATTGCCCATGCGGCGGACATTGCCCGGGTGGACGATGCCGGCCAGCCTTCACTTCGCGTGGTGGCGGACCACATCCGCGCCTGCGCCTTCATGATTGTCGATGGTGTGCTGCCCTCGAACGAGGGCCGGGGCTATGTTTTGCGGCGCATCATCCGCCGTGCCGCACGCCACGGCCACAAGCTCGGCATCGAAGAGCCGTTCTTCTATCGGCTGGTGCAGCCGCTCGTGGACAGCCTGGGCGAAGCCTGCCCGGAACTTGCCGGTGCACAGGAGCGCGTGCAGGACGTGCTTCACCGCGAGGAGCAGCGTTTCGGTGACACGCTGGCCCAGGGCATGCGAATCCTGCATGAGGAGATCACAAAGCTCACAGAGGATACCCTCCCCGGTGAAACGGTGTTCAAGCTGTACGATACCTACGGGTTTCCCAGTGACCTGACCGCCGACTTTGCCCGCGAGCAACACCTGAAGATCGATACCGCGGGGTTTGAGAAGCATATGCAGGCCCAGCGCGAACGGGGCAGGCTCGCAAGCCGCTTTGACGTCGAATACGATGCCGCGCTGGCGGTGTCGACCTCCACCGAGTTCACCGGCTACGAGAGTATGCACGCTGAAGCTACCGTGCAGGAGATCTTCGTGGACCACGAGCCTGTCCAGGAAATCTCGCAAGGCCAGTCGGGGGGCATCATCTTGGAGAAGACCCCGTTTTATGCAGAATCCGGAGGGCAGGTGGGTGACCAGGGCACGCTGGAATGCGAACAGGCGGTGTTTGAAGTCGCCGATACCCAGCAGCAAGGCGATGCCCATGTTCATTACGGCACCCTCGCATCCGGTCGTCTTGTGCTGGGTAACACCGTGCGTGCGAAGGTTGCAACAGAACGCAGGCAGGCAACCGTGCTGAATCACTCGGCCACGCACCTGATGCATGCCGCCTTGCGTGAAGTGCTGGGCGACCACGTCGAGCAAAAGGGTTCCTTGGTGGCACCGGATCGCCTGCGCTTCGATTTCTCGCACGACACCCCGCTCGATGAAACCGAGTTGCGGCGAATCGAGGATCTGGTCAACCGCCAGATCCGGTTGAATACCGAGGCAACTGCGAAAATCATGCCGAAGGACCAGGCCCTGCATGCGGGCGCTCTGGCCCTGTTCGGGGAAAAATACGCAGACGAGGTGCGTGTCCTGACCATCGGTGATTTCTCCATGGAGTTGTGCGGTGGTACGCACGTGAGCCGGGCAGGGGATATTGGTGTATTCAAGATCATCTCGGAGTCCGGGATCGCATCCGGGGTGCGGCGCATTGAAGCGCTCACCGGTGATGGTGCGCTGGAGTGGATTCGCGAGAACCAGGAGCAGCTATCCGACATTGCCGGACTGATGAAGAGTTCCAGGTCGGAAGCCAAGGCCAAGGTCGGCCAATTGCTGGAGCGCAACAGGACACTGCAAAAAGAGCTGGACCGGCTCAAGTCACGGGTGATGTCGCAGACCGGGAGTGGTCTCGCCGATCAGGCCGTGGAGGTAGAAGGCATCCAGGTGCTGGCCTGCGTGGTGGAAGGGGCTGATCCCAAATCCCTGCGCGAGACGGTGGATCAGTTGAAGGACAAGCTCGGAAGTGCTGCCATCGTGCTGGGCACGGCCCGGGATTCGAGAGTCAGCCTCGTCGCCGGGGTTACCCGCAACCAGGTGCATCGAATCAAAGCGGGTGAACTCGTCAATGCCGTTGCCAAGCAGGTTGGCGGCAAGGGCGGCGGGCGTGATGACATGGCCCAGGCGGGCGGCAACCAGCCGGACAGGCTTGCAGCGGCACTTGAGTCCGTGCCGGACTGGGTGCGGAACTCCCTGCAGTAATGACACCCATCGCGGCGCGCACAACCGGGCGTGCTAAGATTCATCAAAACACCTCCACGAGTGAACAGGGATTGAACCTATGGCCTTGATAGTACAAAAGTATGGCGGCACCTCGGTCGGCTCGATCGAACGCATCGAGGCCGTGGCCGAAAAGGTGATCGCGAGCAAAAATCAGGGACACAAGGTGGTCGTGGTTGTTTCTGCCATGAGTGGTGAAACCAATCGCCTGATGGGACTGGCCAACGAGGTGCAGGGACAGGTGGCCTACGGGCGTGAACTCGACGTGCTGCTGTCTACCGGTGAGCAGGTGACCATCGCGCTGCTGGCCATGGCCCTGCAGAGGCGTAACTGTGCCGCGGTCTCATCCACGGGTGCACAGCTCAACATCCGCACCGACAACATGTTCAACAAGGCCCGTATCCAGAATATCGATGCCTCGCGCCTTCACCGTGCGCTGGATGCAGGGAAAGTGGTGGTGGTGGCAGGCTTCCAGGGCGTGGATGACGAAGGCAACATCACCACGCTGGGACGGGGCGGCTCGGATACGACTGCTGTGGCAGTGGCCGCGGCGATCAAGGCCGATGAATGCCAGATCTACACCGATGTGGACGGGGTCTATACAACCGACCCTCGGGTTGAGCCCAATGCGAGGCGGCTGGACTGCATCACGTTTGAGGAGATGCTGGAGATGGCCAGCCTTGGCTCCAAGGTGCTGCAAATCCGTGCAGTGGAATTTGCCGGCAAGTATGATGTCCCACTGCGTGTGCTTTCCACTTTTTCAGAGGGACCCGGTACCCTTATAACCCTGGAGGACGACAGCATGGAAGACCCGCTTGTATCAGGCATAGCCTTCAATCGAGATGAGGCCCAGTTGACAATCAAGGGGGTGCCTGACCGGCCGGGTGTGGCTGCCCATATTCTGGGGCCGATTGCCGATGAGAACATCGAAGTGGACATGATTGTACAAAATGTGGGTTCGGACGAGACCACGGACTTCACCTTTACCGTGCACAGCAATGACTATGAAAAAGGCATGAAAGTCCTTGAAAA
>VXPJ01000120.1 GCA_009839635.1 Pseudomonadota bacterium | reverse complement strand
GTTCCAGCCTTTCATCAAACCAGCGATTTAAGGCTTCCTGGTCAAGTTGTTCTGGTGCTGTAGACTTGGATTCAGACGTGCTTTTCTGTGGCATTTCAACCTCCGGCAGTATGCTTACCTTTCCTATTCAGCCAAACAGGGACAGTAAAGTATAAGGCAAATTTTCAGAATTATATATGGCGTCCCCAGGGGGATTCGAACCCCCGTTGCCGCCGTGAAAGGGCGGTGTCCTAGGCCTCTAGACGATGGGGACGGCTGAAAAATTTATCCTGAAATGAGTGATTCTTTGCACTAGAGGCGGCGCACGGTACGATAACCAAGCTTTAGCTGTCAAGTGCCGCAGCTTGTCGGCAACCAGTGCAGGCTTCCAGTGCCTCTAAAATCGTTTTTTGGCTACAGACCACTCCTGGATTTACATGAGTCTTTGATTGGATTGGTGGACCAAGTACTACCGAATCCTTATACAATTATATGATAATGGGAAGCTTGCAGTTTAGCGGTCTGTTCAGTGGCCCCCAATGGCTGTCAGACAAAAGGAGTTCACATGGGTGATGAAATCTCCCACCGACATTTTGAGGCAGATGACTTCAGCCAATTCCGGCAGAACCTGGATAGCGAGACTGAACATCTTGCCACACTATTCACCGACAAGGGGTTCAGTGGCCGGGGTGATATTCTTGGGTTTGAGCTGGAAGCCTGCATCGTCGATTCGGATGGTCTGCCTGCATCTATCAACAGGGAACTTCTGACCGTTCTGGACAGCCCGCTGGTTGTACCGGAGCTGGCTGAATTCAACGTGGAGCTCAACGGGAGCCCCGTGTCCGTTACAGGCAAAGTCTTTTCCCGGCTTCACGACGAACTGAGAACCACCTGGAACGCCTGCCATGAGGGAGCCAAACTTTGCAATTCCCGCCTGGTCTCGGTTGGCATCCTGCCAACGCTCGAACCTGGCCTGCTCAACTCCGGACACATGTCCGACATGGTCCGCTACCATGCGTTAAACGACAGGATTCTGGCATTGCGGGATGGTGCTCCAGTACACATTTCAATACACGGTACCGACGAACTTGTCATGCATCACGATGACGTTATGCTGGAAGCGGCTACGACGGCATTTCAGGTTCATCTGCAGTGCAGACCGGAAAACTTTGTCGGTGACTTCAATGCAGCCGTTGCAGCCTCCGCACCACTCGTTGCCCTGAGTGCAAACTCGCCTTTCCTGTTCGGTAAATCCCTGTGGTGCGAGACCCGCATTCCTCTATTCGAACAGGCGATCGACGTCGGCAAGACCTACCCTCCCCGTGTCAGCTTCGGAAACGACTACGCAAATGGGTCGCTTTTTGAAATTTTCCACGAGAACCAAAGCAAGCATCCGATTCTCCTGCCGTACGTTCAGGACGAGCCCAGAGACAAATTTTCCCATCTGCGTTTTCAAAACGGCACGATCTGGCGCTGGAACCGCCCGCTGGTCGGTTTTGACTACGACGGGCAGCCTCATATACGCATCGAACACCGTGTTCTTCCCGCAGGGCCCTCAATTCAGGATTGTGTGGCAAACTGTGCAGCTTTTTACGGATTCGTTCGTGCGTTGACTAACCTCAAAGTCCCAATTGAAGAATGCATTCCTTTCTCGGTAGCGCGGGATAACTTCTATGCGGCCGCAAAGCATGGACTGGATGCCAATGTGGTCTGGACAGAGGGCGAGATCCCCGTGCGAAAACTCATTCTGGATTTGCTTCTTCCTATGGCAAGGGAAGCGCTGGAACCGATGGAAATTCCCACAGATGAAATCGACGAATACCTGGACATCGTGCAGGCACGAGTGGAAACCGGCCAAAACGGTGCTGCCTGGCAAAGGACCTGGGTTGAAAAGCATGGCACCGACTTCAGCGGTCTGGTGCAAGCCTATATCGATTTGCAGGAAACCGATAAACCCGTGCACACCTGGCCCATATGATGCGCTTCGACCTGCGTCATGAGCTCTCACCCGATGTGCTTGAGTGCGCAGCTCCCCAACTGGCAAACGTTCTCAGCGGTCCGACACTGTTCGATCTTGGCAAACCCGACAAGGATCCTCTGTTTGTCTCGGTACTTCTCCATGGCAATGAAACCTCGGGATGGGAGGCTGTTCGCAAACTGTTTTTGAGACATCCGGAACTCACGGCATCATCATCGGTTCTTATTCTGGTAGGCAATGTACTCTCGGCGCAAAAAGGCGTGCGCAAACTGGACAGCCAGCCGGACTACAATCGCGTATGGAACGGAGGGACTACACCTGAGCACAAACTGGCTCAAGACGTAATTGCCTACGTAGGCTCGAAAAGACCTTGGTGTGCAATTGATGTGCATAACAATTCGGGCCCGAACCCACATTATTCTGTGATCACCGACCTCTCCTCCGCAACACGCTCACTTGCAAGCTCATTCAGTTCTCTTGCGATTCTGGCAAAGCAGCCACCCGGCACCCTGACCCAGGCCTTCTCCGGCTTTTGCACATCCATAGCCATTGAAGCCGGCATACCTACAGACCCCGACAGCTCGGAAAGGGCCAGCGAGTTGATAAGGCAACTATTGAGCGAAGGTAAACTGGTTGAGAAATCCTCAGAATCACTGGAGATCTTTGACAACTTCATTCGTGTAACGGTTGAACCAGGAGCCACGAGCAAGGACCGTACTTTCCCGAAACTGAATCCTGAGCTGGATACATTCAACTTCAAATGCCTGCCTGCAGGAAGTCTGGTGTGCAGTCTGAATGATCATTCACTTGGGATACGTGCCAACAATGTAGAACTCCAGGATGTCACAGATCATTACTTCGTCATCGAAAACTCTGAGGTTCGACTGCGCCGAGACGTGATCATGTCGATGTATACGCGTGACCCGCTGATCGCGATCCAGGATTGCATCTGCTATTTTTTAAAGTCGATCAAAACCTGAGTTCGTTGCAGGATTATCTCACCAAGTCGACTTCATGAATTCTCGATACGGTGATCTCAACGCCCGTAGCTTTCCAGCCTATGCTAGGGAACTTGCAGCACAATTTCCTGAGATTGACGGCATCCTTGCATCCTGTGGTCTTCCAAAATTTTGGAGTCGGCAGGCGAATATCGAGACGTTGTTTCGCATCATCCTTGAACAGCAGGTCTCCCTGGCTGCAGCCCGGACACTGTTCAAGCGTGTGAGTCACTCAATAGGAGGTATGACTGCCCATCGTGTCTACCAGGCTGGGCCTGATACCCTGAGGTCGCTGGGCATCAGCCGCCAAAAATCCCGTTATTGCTACGAACTTGCACGGGCTGTAGTAGAACGCCGCCTATCCATTGCCGGGCTGAGTAGGATGAGTGATAAGGATGCGATCGAGAAGCTTTGCGTGCAACCCGGCATAGGACCCTGGAGTGCATCAATCTACCTGATATCTGCGCTCAAGCGGATTGACGTATGGGCCCCCGGGGATCTGGCACTTCAACGCGGGATCGAAGACCTTTTTCCAGCGGAGGACACGAAGGCATTGGTGGAAGACGGTGCCCGCTGGCGACCATGGCGGGCGGTGGCAGCCAGGTTAGTCTGGCACCATTACCTCAGTAATATGACCACAAGAAAAACACCGTCCTGACAGCTGTTGGTCCAGCTTATCAGATGAACAGTGTCTCGAGTGCGAGGGAGCTGGCTCTTCATCGCAGTGGATCGGGCCACCTGTTGGAAGTAGCGCAATGGAAATCTTGGTGGAGCTAGGCGGGATCGAACCGCCGACCTCTACAATGCCATTGTAGCGCTCTCCCAGCTGA
>VXPJ01000072.1 GCA_009839635.1 Pseudomonadota bacterium | reverse complement strand
TCGTGGCGCATGCGAAAGACCAGGTCGCCTGCCATGCCATCCAGTGGTTTGACCACGGCTTCCTGGTGTGTGTCGACGAACTGCTCGAGCGCCTGCCGGTTGCGGCTGACTACATAGGGCACGGTGCACTGGGCAAAGCAGGTGGCGAACAGTTTTTCATTGGTATTGCGCAAGCTGGCGGGATGGTTGATTACCCGCACCCCGTCTTGCTGTACACGTTCCAGCAAAAAGGTCGTGTAGATGTACTCCATGTCGAACGGCGGATCCTTGCGCATCAGGATCACGTCAAGTTCACTCAGATCCTGGACGGTGCTTGCCTCAAGCCGGGCCCAGTCGCCAGGATCGTCCTGCACCGTGATGCGGGCGGTGCGGCCCATTACCGCGCCATCCTGCAGGAAAATGTCAGACGGCTGCAGGTAGTGGGTGAGCCAGCCCCTGCGCTGTGCCTCGAGCAGCATGGCGAACGTGCTGTCCTTGCGAACGGCGATGTTCTCCACAGGGTCCATGACTACGGCTAGTTTTATGCTCATCGAAAGGCGTTGCCCCGTTGGTACTGGCTGTCTACAGGATAGCATCCCGGATGCGGGCACAGGCCCGATAGCGAAGGAGTACGGGCTCGGCTAGCCGTTGTCATGTGCGGACAAATCCCCCCACAGCAGCTGCGCGCCGACGAGTGCGGTCAATGCGGCCGTTTCGGTACGCAATATCCGTGGACCCAGGCTCACCGCCTCGAACCCCTTGGCAATGACCTGCTCCGTCTCGGTGCCGGTGAGACCGCCTTCCGGTCCGATCACCAGCCAGACTTTTTCTACCGGGTTTTGGGCAGCATGTGCCAGTTTGTTGCCTGCGCCCATGTCGAGAACGAATCCCCGCGCATCTTTGCTGAGCGGATGCAGGTTGCCCAGGTCCCTGGCTTCGTGCAGGACGGGAAGCACTGCACGCCCGCACTGCTCGCAGGCGCTGATGATGATGTTCTGCCAGTGCTGCTGCCGCTTTGCCCGGACCTGGTCCGAGAACCGGGTCACGGTCCGTTCGGTGATGACCGGATGGATTTCGCTCACGCCGGCCTCGACCGTCTTCTGGATGGCAAAGTCCATGTGCGTGCCTTTCGATACCCCAAGCACCAGGTGGGTTTCCAGACTGGATTCGTCCCTGGCAGGGGTCCGTTCGGTGATCCGCACGGTCATGGCTTTCCTGTGCAAGGTTACCGGCTGGCCGGGATAGTCGTAGCCATCCCCGTTGAACAGTACCAGCGGGGAGTGCTTGTGGATGCGAAGCACGTGGGTTGCACGATGACGGGTGCTGTCATCGAGGCTGACTTCGTCGTGTACCGTCAGCCTCTGGGGGGTGTACAGACGGATGGTCTGCATGGTGCCGAAGGCAGGTGAGTGCCGGGTTCAGTACCGGTAGTAGTCAGGCTTGTAGGGCCCGTTCGGATCTACCCCGATGTATTCCGCCTGCTCCGCGGTCAGCCGGGTCAATTTCGCACCGATCTTTTCCAGGTGCAGCCGTGCGACTTCCTCGTCCAGCGTCTTCGGCAGTACGTACACCTTGTTTTCGTAGCGGTCCGGATACTTCCACAATTCCACTTGTGCGAGTACCTGGTTGGTGAAGGAGTTCGACATCACGAAGCTCGGATGGCCGGTGGCGCAGCCCAGGTTCACCAGGCGGCCTTCTGCCAGGAGGATGATGCGCTTGCCGCCCGGAAAGCACACATGATCCACCTGCGGCTTGATGTTTTCCCACGAATACTGCTTGAGGCTTGCGACATCGATTTCGTTGTCGAAGTGCCCGATGTTGCAGACGATGGCCTGGTCCTTCATGGCGCACAGATGGTCGTGGCCGATGACATGGTAGTTGCCGGTCGCGGTGACGAAGATGTCCGCGCTTGAGACCACGTCCTCCAGGGTGACCACGCGAAACCCCGCCATGGCGGCCTGCAATGCGCAAATGGGATCGATTTCCGTAATCAGGACGTTCGCGCCGAGGCTGCGCAGGGACTGCGCACAGCCCTTGCCGACATCGCCGAAGCCGAAGACGACCGCGGTTTTGGCCGCAATCATGACATCGGTGGCACGCTTGATCCCGTCGACCAGCGATTCGCGGCAGCCGTACAGGTTGTCGAACTTGGACTTGGTCACGGAATCGTTCACATTGAACGCCGGGACTTTCAGCTCATTCCTCCTTTCCATTTCCATCAGGCGGTGGACCCCGGTGGTGGTCTCTTCGGATAGTCCCTTCACCTGCTCCAGCAGTTCGGGAAAATTTTCATGCATGATCTTGGTCAGGTCGCCGCCGTCATCGAGCAGCATGTTCGGATGCCAGTCGCCGGGCCCGTGGATGGTCTGTTCAATGCACCACGTGTAGTCCTCCTCCGTTTCACCCTTCCAGGCGAACACGGGGACCCCGCTGGCCGCCATGGCCGCAGCGGCATGATCCTGGGTAGAGAATATGTTGCAGGAGGACCAGCGAACCTGTGCGCCCAGTGCCGTCAGGGTTTCGATCAGCACGGCGGTCTGCACCGTCATGTGCAGGCAGCCCGCGATGCGCGCACCCGCCAGCGGCTTCTCATCGCCGTACTTTTCGCGCAGGGCCATCAGGCCGGGCATTTCGGTTTCGGCAATGGCAATCTCCTTGCGCCCCCAGTCGGCCAGGGCGAGATCCGCCACCTTGAAATCCGCTGCCTCTTTTTGCACAGATTGAATAGTCATGATCCTGTCGTGTCCTTCAGCCGGTTCGCGGCATTATACCACCGCACCCCGCCCGGCCCGTTCCTTCAGCTCATCCACCCTGTCCGTACGTTCCCAGCGAAAACTGTCCTCGTTGCGGCCAAAATGTCCGTAGCTGGCGGTGGCCTGGTAGATCGGGTGAAGCAGGTCCAGCATGGACAGGATTCCATACGGAGACAGGTCAAACATGTCCCGCACGATCGCCTCGATCCTGTCATCGGTCACGATCCCCGTACCGAAGGTATCGATCGAGACGGAGGTTGGCTGTGCCACGCCGATGGCGTACGAGATCTGGATTTCACAGCGTTCTGCCAGCCCGGCGGCGACCACGTTCTTGGCGACGTAGCGCCCGGCATAGGCGGCCGAGCGATCGACCTTGGAGGGATCCTTGCCCGAGAAGGCGCCGCCGCCATGGCGTGCCATGCCGCCATAGGTGTCGACGATGATCTTGCGCCCGGTCAGCCCGCAATCCCCGACCGGGCCTCCCGTCTCGAAGCGGCCGGTGGGATTGATGTGGACCTTCGTGTCAGCGGTTAGCCACTTCTCCGGCAGCACCGGCTGGAGGATCAGTTCCCGGACCGCTTCATGCAGGTCTTCCTGGCTGACTTCCGGGTCATGCTGGGTGGAAAGCACAACCGCATCGATGCGGCTGGGCGTGCCGTCCTCGTAGACAAAGGTGACCTGGCTTTTGGCATCCGGGCGCAACCAGGGCAGCTGGCCCGCCCGCCGGATGGCGGACTGCTGTTGTACCAGGCGGTGTGCATAGGTGATCGGCGCCGGCATGAGCACATCGGTTTCGTTGCAGGCATAGCCGAACATCATGCCCTGATCCCCCGCACCCTGCGCCTCCTTGCTTTCGCGGTCGACTCCGCGCGCGATGTCGGGCGATTGTTTGCCGAGCGCGTTGATGACTGCACAGGTATGCCCGTCAAAACCGATCCGGGTGTGGTCATATCCGATCTCGTTGACCGTTCGCCGAACCACGGACTCGAGGTCCGTGTGGGCTGTGGTCGTGACCTCTCCGGCCAGCACTACCATGCCGGTTTTCACGAGCGTTTCGCAGGCGACGCGTGCCCCGGGATCCTGTTCGAGCAGGGCATCGAGCACCGCATCGGATATTTGGTCGGCCATCTTGTCCGGATGCCCCTCGGAAACGGACTCGGAGGTGAAAACGCGTATCGCAGGCATGAGCCTCTTCGGGTCTGGTATAGCCTGTCAACGGTTAACAGGCGTCTTGAATCGCGCTATTCTACGCAATTCGAGCACAATTAAAAAATGCATTCCTGATTCAATGGCACTCACGCCCTCCAACATGATGCCCTTGGGTACCCCGGCCCCGGATTTCTGCCTTCCGGATACGGTTTCCGGGAAGGAAGTGTGCCTGTCGGAGGTACGCGGCGAGGTGGCGACCGTGGTCATGTTCATATGCAACCATTGCCCCTTCGTGAAGCATATCCAGGGCGAGCTGGTACGCCTCGGCCAGGAGTACCCTGCCCAGGGCGTCTCGCTGGTCGCCATCAGTTCCAACGATGCCGACCAGTATCCCGAGGATTCACCGGAAAACATGAAGGCCCTGGCGCTGTCCCTCGGATACACCTTCCCTTACCTGTATGACGAGAGCCAGCAGGTGGCCAGGCTCTACGATGCGGCCTGCACACCCGATATCTTTGTTTTTGACAAGGCGCTGGAGTGCGCCTACCGGGGGCAACTGGACGGCTCGCGCCCGGGAAATGGCATGCCGGTGACCGGCGAGGACCTGCGTTCTGCCCTTGATGCCCTGCTGGCGGGCCAGACCGTCGACCCCGCACAGCAAGCCAGTGTAGGCTGCAACATCAAGTGGAAGGCATGACGTCTTGCCGGGGATAAACCGAGAAGGAGCGTCCGCTGGCTGAACCAGACCGGTTGATGTGGCCGGTACTGCGGATCAGGAATTTCTGCATCGCACCGGTGGTGCGATATGCTGCATTGTAATGGCAACTGTTTCTGAAAGACTGGCAACGCACCGGTGGCATTCCGCCTCAGGAGTGCTGTTTGCGGTGATCGCCGGATTTCTCATGGCCGCGTGTTCACAAAAATCTATGCTGGAGGCCGAGGCGCCTGTGCTGCAATTGCCTGAAAAATTCACCGGCGAAGCTGCGGGCGGGGCCTACGAGGCGCTGGAGTGGTGGAAAACATACAACGACCCGGCGCTGGACCGGGTCGTGGAAGCCGTACTGGTGTCGAACCTCGACTTGGCAGAAGCCGTGGCGCGGGTTGAGCAGGCCCGGGCCCGGGCGGGCATCGCAAATGCCGCCAGGTACCCAGCGCTGCAGCCATCGGCGTCTGGCGAGGACACGGATACGCCTACCAATGCGGGCGTGGGTGAGCAGATTGAAGAGATCGGGTTGAGTCCGGAACTCAAACAGGAGTTTGGCATTTCCGTGCCGGACCGCCTGGCGGTGACCACGTACTCCCTGAGTGCGAACTTCTCCTACGAGGCCGACTTCTGGGGCCGCAACCGCAGTGATGCACGGGCGGCCCGCGCCGAACACCTGGCTTCGGAGTGGGACTACCGTGCGGCCCGGATCGGGGTCGTTGCAGAAACCGTGCGCACGTATATCGAGATCGCCTGGTTGCGCCGCCAACTCGGGCTGTCCGACGAGATCGTGGGGATCCTGCAGGAGCGCGAGAAGCTCACCACGGCCCGCTACCAGCGTGGCCTGAACACGGCGCGTGAACTCTACACTGCGCGCCTGCAACTGTGGAACTCGCAAGCTGAACTGCCTGCCATCCGAGGGCGGCTGGCCGATGCAGAGGGCCGGCTCTGGATCCTGCTGGGCGGGTACCGGGCGGACCTGGCGGGCATGTTGCCGGATTCCCTGTCGCCCTCGATGACATTCGATCGCATTCCTGTGGGCATACCGGCTGACCTTCTCACCCAACGCCCCGATGTGGGCGCGGCCCAGCAGCGGGTGGAGGCGGCCCGCTATGCCGTCGGAGCACGCCGTGCCGAACTGCTGCCATCGCTGTCCCTGTCCGGCACCATCGGATTGCAGGGCTCGGACACCCATCAGTGGCTGGATGCGGCCCAGTGGTTCAAAAATCTGAGCCTGAATCTGGTCGGGCCGGTATTTCAGGGCAAGCGGCTGCGTCACAATGTGACCCTTGCGGAGACCCGGCTGAAAGAAGCGGCTTTTGCGTACAGGCACTCGGTGGTCACTGCGGTCAACGAGGTTGAGGCTGTGCTGACCCAACTCGAGACCAGCCATCAGCGCCATGCGCTGCTGAGCTCGTCCGTCGAGGAAGCCCGGGCGGAGACGGCCTTTCAGGAGCGCCGCTACTGGTCCGGAGTCGGCGACTACGATGACTTCCTGGCAGCCTCGGAAACGCTTACCAGCATGAAGTCCTCGCTGGCTGCCGCCGAGCGCGATCTGGGGTACATGCGCCTGGCGCTGCATCGCGCACTGGGCGGCGTGTGGACGGCCGCCGGCCCGGAGGAGGCTGTACACATTGACGATTCTCCACAGGTTGCGGGCCTTCGGGCCGCATCCCTAGCCACGGAGTAAACCGGCATGAAAAAACTGAAGGACGGACTGAAAAGCTATCTGGTTGCCGCCGGGATTCTGGTGGGTGCGGTGGTGCTGGCATCCATTCTGGTATCACTGGCGCCTGAGCCGGAGCGTCGTGAGCTGCCGCCTCGAATTCCGTTCGTGCAGTCCGCCCAGGTGGCGCCCGGGACCGGGGCCATACCGGTGTACGGTGCCGGAACCGTGCGGCCCAGTGCGGAAATTGACATCACTTCGCAAGTCAGTGGCCGAGTCGACTGGATGAATCCGAGCTTCCACAGTGGCGGGCGGATCAAGGCGGGCGATACGATCTTCCGCATTGAACGGGAGGACTACCAGTATCGCCTGCGCGAAGCCATGGCCGATCTCGAAGACCGGAGAGTGGCCCTTCTCGAGGCCCGCGAGTTGGCGGCCGTCGCCCGGACAGAATACGAGCAGTACTCTGGTCGACAGCGCGAGTCGGGATCCACGGTGACCCAGGCAAGCCCCCTGGTGCTGCGAGAGCCCCAACTGAAGGCTGCTCAGGCTGCGCTGAAACGTGAGGAGGCCAAGGTTGCCGAAGCCCGGCTGGCGTTGGCCCGAACCAGCGTGAAGGCGTCCTTCGATGGCTATGTGCGCGAGAAGTCCGTGGACATCGGCCAGTTTCTGACGGTGGGCCAGGTCGTCGGGCGGCTGTTTGCCGCCGATGCGGTCGAGGTGGTATTGCCCCTGTCCGATTCCAACACCGCATTGATCCCCGGGCTGTGGGAGCTTCAGGCGGGGGATGCCAAGCGGCGGGTGAATGCGCGTGTCATCGCGAGATACGCAGACGCGCACTACGCGTGGGACGGCTATGTGGACCGGGCCGAGGTGTCCCTTGACAAGCAGACACGAACCATCGATGTGATTGTGCGTGTCCCCGAGCCCTTTTCTGCGGGTACCCCGGTCGACTCGCAAGAGCATACCTCCCAGCCTCCTCCGCTTCTGGTGGGCAAGTTTGTGGAGGTTGAAATCGAGGGGCTCACGCCGGAGAGCTATTTCCGGATCCCGCGTTTGGCCCTGCAACCGGGGAATGAGGTTTGGGTAATCCGCGATGGGCAAAGAGTCGGTATTGTCCCGGTACAGGTGCTGCAGCGTGGTGATAATGAAATCTTCGTAACCGGTGCCCTCGAAGAGGGGCAGGCCGTTGTCACGGGCGGCATTCAATTTGCCACCGAAGGCATGAGGGTGCGCAGCCGGGACGCTGTAGAACAATGAGCCAAAAAAGCAGTCACCTGGGAGAGCCGGGCGGCCCGATCGCCTATATGGCGGGCAACAGCGTCGCGGCCAACCTGTTCATGTTCGTCATACTGGCTGCAGGCTTGGTGGCATTGACCGGTCTGGAGCGGGAATCATGGGCCACGGTGGAATTCAATACCATCGAAGTCTCCGTGGCCTATCCCGGTGCCACGCCGGAAGAGGTGGAAGAGTCGATCGTGGTCAAGATCGAGGAGCAGGTCGAATCGCTGGGCAACGTCAAGCGGGTGAAGTCCGTGGCCGCTCCAGGGATGGCGTCAGTGCGTGCTGAACTGAAGCTGGGTGCGGATATAGGTCGTGTGCTGGATGAGATCAAAACTGTGGTGGGTCGTATCCAGTCTTTCCCCGCGGCAGCCGAGCGTCCGGAATTCCGGGAAATGTCCAACCATCAGAGTGTGGTTCGTGTCCTTGTCCATGGAGAAATCTCCGAGCGCGCTCTCAAAGAGCTGGCGTACCAGATCGAGGATGAGCTGGCTTCGCTTCCCACCGTGTCATCGGTCGAGACCAGCGGTGTACGGGATTATGAAATCACCATCGAGGTCCCGCAGG
The DNA here is from genome assembly GCA_009839635.1 of Pseudomonadota bacterium. Classification (GTDB taxonomy): domain Bacteria; phylum Pseudomonadota; class Gammaproteobacteria; order UBA4575; family UBA4575; genus WTFY01. Next base: position 24,262 of record VXPJ01000072.1, on the reverse strand, counting down.
CCCGCCTGCGTGCCCTGGGCCTCACCCTGACGGATATCGCAAACACGATACGCCACGGCTCCCTGGATCTGTCAGCAGGCAGTATCGAAACCCGGGAAACCGAGGTGCGTGTACGCACCTTGGGTCAGCGCTATGTCCAGCAGGATTTTGAGGAAATGGTTGTTCTCAGTAGAAATGACGGCACGGTCGTACGACTGGGAGACATCGCCCGGGTACGCGATGGCTTTCAGGACTCCGATCTGATCGTACGTCATCAGAATCAGCCTGCTGCCTTTGTTGAAGTCTACCGGGCAGAAGGGGAGCGGGTGATGGATGTTACCACGGCTGTGCGAGAGCACGTTGTCAACGTGATCAGCCCATCCCTTCCTGACGGGGTCGGGATCACGATCTGGAATGATGACTCTCAGGACTACAAGGAACGCGTGAACATCCTTCTTAAGAATGGAATCCTGGGTTTGATGCTTGTTCTGGTTGCCTTGGCCCTGTTTCTCGAGATTCGGCTGGCTGTATGGGTCGCTGCGGGCCTGGCCGTCTCAGGGATCGGCGCTCTGGCTGCGATGTTGGCGGCGGATATCTCGATCAATACGGTCTCCCTGTTCGCGTTTGTCCTGGCGATCGGCATCGTGGTTGACGATGCCATTGTCGTGGCCGAGCATATTCACCATGAACGAAGCCGTGGTACGCCGGGCATCGTCGCGGCGATCCGCGGCACTCGACGGATCAAGGTGCCTCTGACGTTTGCCGTACTGACTTCCGTCGCAGCATTCATTCCACTATTTTTCATACCTGGGGGCATCGGACAGGTATGGAAGGCCCTGCCGGTGATTATCATTGCGATGTTGCTGATTTCCCTGGTGGAATCACTGCTGATCCTGCCCAACCATCTGTCCAATCTGCATGGACCGGAATGGACGCCTACCGGGCCGGTTGACCGGTTTTTTGCCCGGGTTCGAGGTGTTGTAGATGATCTGCTGGATAAATTTCTGAAGGGTCCTCTGGACCGGGGACTACACTTTGCGACTGCCCAGCCTGTCGTGACGCTGGCGGGCGCCATCGGCCTGCTGATTTTCAGTGTTTCCTTGCTGCCGGCGGGGGTCGTCGCAACATCCTTTGCGGATGTCGTGGAGGGTGATTTTGTCACCGCCACGCTGGAGATGCCTGATGGCACCACTGCGCAGAGAACGCATGAGGTTGCAAGGGAACTGGAAGGTGCAGGACATCGTGTGCTCGAACGGATTTCGCGTGACCGGCCCGAGGGCGCCTCCCCCTTGCTTTCCGGGGTAACCGTGACCGTAGGTCAAGGGCCGCGGGTAGAGGGCGGGGGTCTTGCACCGAAACTTTCGCTGAATCCGGAACCGAATATCGCCACCATCGAATTCAAGTTGCTGGGCGCACAGCAGCGCAAGATTTCCACCGGGGCCATTGCCCAGGCATGGCGAGATGAGGTGGGTATCCTGCCCTACGTTCGTGGAGTCACTTTCAGTGGCAAGGTCTTTGATTTGGGCAATCCCATTGAGGTGGTACTGTCGCACCCTCAACCGCAAAATCTCAACCAGGTCGCAGGTTCTGCCGTATATGGCTTGCGCGAACTGGAAGGTGTCTTTGATGTACGGTCTGATCATACGCCGGGAGTTCGGGAAATCCAGCTTGGGCTGCGGCCCGAGGCACGTACACTTGGACTTACACTTGAAGACATGGCACAGCAGGCACGTGCTGCATTTTTCGGTGCAGAGGCCTTGCGGGTGCAGCGCGGGCGCGAAGAAATACGGGTTTATGTGCGTTTGCCCAAGGATGAGCGCAATGCCATCACCGATATCGAAGGGTACCTGATCCGCACTCCCACTGGAGCTGAGGTTCCGTTAAGTCAGGTTGCGACGTTCGAATCAGGCATGTCGCCACCCGCGATTTCGAGAAGGGACGGGCAGCGCGTTGTTACGGTCACGGCGGATGTGGACCAGACCGTAATCACCGGCGGGGAAGCCAACGCCATTTTGGCGAATTCAATCCTTGCAGGACTCAAGGAGGCACATCCCGGCCTGACGTATACGTTTGGAGGAGAGCAACAGGAGCAATTGGAATCCCTGGGCTCACTGAAACGCGGGTTTGCAGTTGCAATGCTCATGATATTTGCGCTGCTGGCCATCCCCCTGCGCTCCTACATCAAGCCATTTATCATCATGGCCATCATCCCGTTCGGGCTCATCGGTGCGATCTGGGGTCACCTGGCATTGGGAATCGCCATGAGTGCTGCATCCTTTTTGGGCATATTTGGCCTCAGTGGTGTCGTCGTGAATGATTCGCTGGTGATGATTGATTTCATCGACCAGAAACTCGACGAGGGAGTTCCTGCGCGAACTGCAATTATAGAGGGCGCAAAGGGACGCTTTCGTCCAATTTTGCTCACTTCTGTGACCACTTTCCTCGGGTTCACGCCCCTCATTCTTGAGCGTGCAATTCAGGCACAGTTTTTGATTCCATTTGCTGCATCACTCGGTTTCGGGATCATGATTACTACGGCCATATTGATGATGCTCATACCCGCGCTGATGGCAATGTATCTTCGCAAGAGGATCCAGCAGACTGAAGCAGGCGCTGACCTCGTCTCTCCGGCAACCGTCAACCCTGTAGACTGAATATTTTGATATCGCCAACAGGCGAGGTGCTGGCTGTTCTCCGGTATCAGCAAGCGTCTTGCGGCTTCTTGTGTTCGAAGATTCCCGCTAATGGAGATTCACGGGGTTTCTGACTTCGGCCACCCTGAACTTCAGTTTCTTGGTCGGTGCCGATTCAGGGAAGGGGTTGATGCGCAACTCATAATCATCGGGCTTCACTTCCAGCCTCAGGTGGTAGGCGAAGAGCAGGAGATTGACAGCCATCTGCAATTCGACAAAGCGATGCCCCAGGCATGCGTGTGTGCCCAGGCCAAAGGGCGTATAGGCAGATGGGCCCAGATGCTCCTGTCGCCCTTTCTGGTAGCGGCCGATGTCAAATTCTGTCGGGTTCTTGAAGACATTATCCATGTAGTGTGTCGCGGTCTGGCATATCAACACGTAGGTTTTGACCGGTATCTCGTACTTATCAATGGTGCATCGGTTCATCACGGCCCGGAGTTGCCAAGGAATGGCGGGATACATGCGTTCGGTTTCGAGAAATACCCGATGGGTTACATCAATATTTGACAGGCTGAAATCCTCGGCAGTTGGCTCTCTTCCGTTTCCGAACAGTGCATCCGCCTCTTCACGCACCCTGTCGTACAGGTCTGGACGGGTAATCATCGAATACAGGGCAAAAGCCAATCCACTGCCGGGATAGATGCTGGCGACCATCGTTGCCACAAACGGGAAGGTAGTATCCGTTTCAGGAAGAAACTGCGGGTCACTTCGGTGAAGTTCGAGAATTGCATCGGCGAGATCTTGCGGTTTCCCTTCCCTTTGTGCTGGCGTGTGCGAGGCATGGACTGATTTGACGAGCTGCTGCACTGCATTCTTGGCCCGGTTCATGCGTGGTGTGGAGAGCAGGAATTCCGGTAGCATTCCAAGTACACGGATGTTCAGCGCACGCTGTCCGTAGGCAATGATGTCGTCAATGTCGTCCCCAGCATCCACACCGAACAAAAGGCTGGAAACCTGACTGCAAATGTGATTCCGGCAGGCCATGGTCGCGCCGATGACTGAGCCCTGCTCCCACCGGGCAAGGGATTTCCGGCAAAGATGAACGACCTCCGGCAGTCTGCAGGAGAGACCGGCCCGGGAATACGCCTTCTGCAATGATTTTCTCATCCGGTAGTGTTCTGCGCCATCCATGCCCGACATGGTTCGCGAGGCACCATATTCGGCTTCAAAATCCTTGATAAAATCCTTTGAACGAAGATAGAACCTGCCCTTTTTCTGAACCCACTGATTGACATCCGGGCCCGACAGCAGGAGCAACCGTTGACCCCTGAGCTTGAAGGGTACCTCGACGACCGGGCCGTACTTATCATGGATCTGGCAGATCGCCTTGGGTATGTCCCCCCGCCGGAAATCCGAAATCTGCAGGATGTCGGATACCTTCATCTTGGGGATGGGCTTGGTTTGAATAACCTGTTTCGTCTTCGGCCTGATGGTGCTTTGCATGACTGCCTTGGATATGGACTGGCCGACCAGATCCATTGAGGCAAGCATTTCGATGCGTTCAATTTTTTCCTGATAGTCTTCCTCGTCGAGGATAAGCTTGAATCCCCCGCATGTATGCATGAGACAGATAAGGATGACATCCCGGGGATCCGGGATGATGTCGTTCAGAATGACATTCAAGATTCGCGACTTGGCCTCTTCCTTTGATGCGCCTTGGGCAGTCGGGTAGGTTTTGGTACGGGAGACCGATGAGGACAATGACCAGAAGCCACCGGTTTCGTGTTGCAAGATCCCTTTTTCAACCAGTCGGTCGAGCGTGATTGTAACGATATCGTCGGAACGCGAGGTGTTCTTCTCAATCCAGTACTGGGTGCTGAAAGTACCCTTCGATTCGCTGATCTCCTTCAATGTGGGATCAAGCATGGTGTCGCCGGTGGGGTCCCCATTGATCAGGTGCAATGAGTCCAAATCCGTGTCAATTCGAAATTCCAGGGCGAGGTCCGCGATGACTGCGCCGGCGATGACACACGAGAAATCCCAGCCAGGCACCATTTCTAGGTAGCCGCTTTGCTCATCAAGCATCAGGAGGATCAGTTCTTCAGTCAGTCGCATTGTTCTTTCTTCCCTGCACCGCCTGTAGCCTGCGCAAAAGCCCGGATAATTCCCGCTTTGCAACAGTTCAGGAAAATTTCACTATTCTTGAAGACTGTTAGCAACAACAACCCGCTAATTATAGCAGTAGTTTCGGGATTATCAGAATGATCGCCTGTGCAGCCCCGACCTGTGATTTGCTGAAGAAATATCTGTGTTGGCGCTGAACAGAAGAGACGGGGCACTGGCTTTTCATCCCATTGGGGCAGTTGCCCTGCCTAGGCAAGTATTCCACAATAGCGCCCCCGGAAATGGGAATGCAGGGGCCTGCAGCAAGCCGGATTTTTCTGCTTGTTGCGTTTTCGACAGGAACAACGGTTTTGATGGATGCCTAGCCATACAAGCAGGCAAGAACCTTCTAGAATGGAAAATCGTCAGGAGCTAGCGAATGCTATCCGTGCGTTGAGCATGGATGCGGTTCAGTGTGCCAATTCCGGTCATCCCGGCATGCCGATGGGCATGGCGGATATTGCGGAAGTGCTCTGGAACGATTTCCTGAAGCACAACCCCAACGATCCCTGCTGGCCGGACCGCGACCGCTTCGTCTTGTCCAACGGACACGGCTCCATGCTGTTGTACTCCGTGCTGCATCTGACCGGCTATGACGTTTCCATGGAGGAAATCAGGAACTTCCGGCAATTGCACTCAAGGACTCCGGGCCACCCGGAGTACGGCGATACCCCGGGTGTGGAAACCACCACCGGCCCGCTTGGACAGGGCCTGGCGAATGCGGTCGGCATGGCGCTGGCGGAAAAGGTTCTGGCCGCGAGCTTCAACCGGGGCGACCTGGACATCGTGGACCACTACACCTACGTATTCGCAGGCGATGGCTGTCTGATGGAGGGAATCTCACATGAAGCGTGCTCGCTTGCAGGCACGCTTGGGCTGGGCAAGCTGATCGTGTTTTACGATGACAACGGGATTTCCATTGACGGCGAGGTCGCGGGCTGGTTCACCGACGACACTCCGAAGCGGTTCCAGTCCTACGGGTGGCATGTCATTGCAGACGTCGATGGTCACGACAGTGCCCAAATCACAAACGCCATCGAGAATGCGAGGGATGCGCTGACCCGTCCCACCCTGATCTGCTGCAAGACGGTGATCGGCTGGGGGGCACCCAACAAGCAGGGTACGGCAGCCACCCACGGCGCTCCGCTGGGTGAACAGGAGATCGAGCAGGCGCGCACCCGCATCGGCTGGGCGCACCCGCCCTTCCATATCCCCGAGTCCGTGTACGGACAGTGGGATGCGAAAGAAAAAGGCAGGGCAAGGCAGTCCCTGTGGGAAGAAAAATTTGAACAGTACCAGCAGCAGCACCCGCAGCTTGCAGCCCAATTCTCAAGAAGAATGCAGGGAACCTTGCCGACAGACTGGGATTCGGAATCGGAAAAGGTGGTCCAAAAGGCGGTCGCTGAAGGAAAGACGGTGGCCACCCGCAAGGCCTCGGAACTCGCGCTGGAAGGCTACGCGAGCCTGCTCCCCGAGATCATCGGCGGCTCGGCGGACCTGACCGGCTCCAACAATACCTGGTGGTCCGGCTCGGTGGCCGTGAGCGCAGCGCATGCACCGGGAAACTACATCTATTACGGCGTGCGGGAGTTTGGCATGTCGGCGATCAACACCGGGGTTGCCCTGCATGGCGGGTTCATTCCCTACAGCGCCACCTTTCTTGTATTTTCGGAGTATGCACGCAATGCCTTGCGCATGGCGGCCCTGATGGGGCAGAGAAACATATTCGTATACACCCACGATTCCATCGGACTCGGGGAAGACGGTCCGACGCACCAGGCCGTCGAACAGCTTGCAACGCTTCGGTATATTCCGAACATGTCGGTATGGCGGACCGCGGATACGGTCGAGACCGCGGTTGCATGGAAATATGCCATTGAACGCGACAGCGGGCCCACCAGCCTGGTTTTTTCACGCCAAAACCTGCCCTTCATACAGCGAAGCCCGGAACAGGTCGCCTGCATTGCCCGGGGCGGCTACGTGCTGTTCGACTGCGACGCAGTCCCGGAGATCATACTGATTGCGACCGGGTCCGAGCTTGGAATCGCGCTGCAGGCCGCAGAAACACTAAGCGCTCAGGGCAGGCAGGTGCGTCTGGTTTCCATGCCGAGTACGGATGTATTTGATGCCCAGGACGAGGCCTACAGGCAATCCGTGTTGCCCGCTGCCGTTCGGACCCGCTTGGCCGTCGAGGCGGGCGTGCCGGACTACTGGCTGAAATATGTGGGCCTTGAGGGAGATGCCATCGGAATTTCCACCTTCGGGGCATCTGCACCCGGCCAAGCCGTCATGCAGCATTTTGGCTTCACCAGCGATCGTATCGTCGAGCACGCGGCAGCGATGCTTGACAGATAGATGCTTTGTTTTCGAGATAAGTACGGAGAAAGTGATGACTATAAGACTTGCAATTAATGGCTACGGGCGGATTGGCAGGAATATCCTGCGGGCACTGTACGAGTCGGGCCGCAACACGGAAATCGAGGTGGTTGCAATCAACGACCTGGGTGATGCGAATACCAATGCACACCTGACCCGCTTTGACACCGCGCATGGCAGGTTTAACGGCACGGTCGAGGTCGATGGTGAATACATGGTCATCAATGGAGACCGTATCCGTGTGTATGCCGAACGGGACCCGGGCCAACTCCCCTGGGGCGAGTTGAACATCGATGTCGTACACGAGAGCACGGGCTTTTTTGCCAGCAAGGAGAAGGCCTCGGCGCACCTCAAGGCCGGCGCCAAAAAGGTCATCATTTCTGCACCGGGCGGCAAGGATGTGGATGCCACGGTTGTATACGGCGTCAATCACGACATCCTGAGCGCCGAGCACACGGTGATTTCCAACGCCTCATGCACCACCAACTGCCTGGCACCGATGGTGAAGCCGCTGCATGAGAAAATCGGCCTCGAAAACGGCGTGATGACCACCGTGCATGCCTACACCAATGATCAGGTGCTGACGGATCTCTACCATACCGATTTGCGCCGTGCACGTTCGGCCACCATGTCCATGATCCCGACCCAGACCGGGGCGGCTTCCGCGGTGGGCCTGGTGTTGCCCGAGCTGAACGGCAAGCTTGACGGCTTCGCGATCCGCGTTCCGACCATCAATGTTTCACTGGTGGACCTGACGTTTCTGGCGGCCCGTGACACCAGCGTTGACGAAGTCAATTCCGTCATGCGCGAAGCGGCAGACGGACAGGTGCTGGAGTATGTGGACGCACCCCTGGTGTCGGTGGACTTCAACCATGACTCCCACTCCTCCAACTTCGATGCCTCCCTGACCAAGGTGATGGGCGGGCGCAATGTGAAGGTCTGTTCCTGGTATGACAACGAGTGGGGATTTTCCAACCGCATGCTGGATACGACCCTTGCACTGATGAATGCCAAGTGACACATTGCCCGGTTCCCGCAACTCGACAACACACAGCTTGATCCCCGGACCCGGTCAGTGTTAAGCATGACGGACCTCGATCTCGCGGGTCGCCGTGTGCTGATCCGCGAGGACCTGAATGTGCCCGTGAAAAACGGGCGGGTGGCCAGTGCCAAGCGCATCGAGGCCGCCCTGCCGACGATTCGTCTGGCCATGGAGCAGGGTGCCAGCGTCATACTGCTTTCCCACAGGGGGCGTCCTGATGAAGGACGCTGGGACGAGGAGTTCTCCCTTTTGCCGGTTGCAGAATATCTTGAGGACCAGTGCGGCTTTGAGGTGCATTTTGAGAAAAACTGGCTGGAGGGCATCGATGCCGAGGCAGGCCAACTCACCCTGTGTGAAAACGTGCGGTTCCAGGTCGGCGAGCTTGGCAATGATGAACGGCTTGCACGAAAGATTGCGGGCCTGTGCGATGTCTACGTGATGGATGCGTTCGGAACCGCCCACCGTGCACAGGCTTCGACCCACGGTGTGGCCAAGTACGCTCCTGTCGCATGCGCGGGTCCGTTGCTGGAGAAGGAGCTGCATGCGCTCGACAAGTCCCTGGCCATGCCGGACAGGCCACTGGTCGGAATTGTGGGAGGCTCGAAAGTTTCAACGAAACTGAAAATTCTGAAATCGCTGCTGAGCAAGGTGGATCAGCTGATTGTGGGCGGGGGCATCGCCAACACTTTTCTGGCGGCGGCGGGCAAGCCGGTCGGCAATTCCCTGTACGAGAAAGACCAGCTGGGCATCGCCAGGGATCTGCTTGAGGAAGGCGTTCGCCGGAAGAAGGAGATTCCGCTGCCGGTGGACGTTGTTTGTGCCACCGAGGTTTCCGAAGCTGCCACGGCCACCACGAAGCCGGTGGATGCGGTTGGTCCGGATGACATGATCCTGGACTTTGGTCCCGACTCGTTGAAAAGACTGGCATCCTGCCTGTCCAATGCGGGTACAATTATATGGAATGGCCCGGTGGGAGTGTTTGAGCTTGAAGCCTTTTCAAAGGGTACGGAGATCATGGCCAAGGCCGTTGCCGAGAGCCAGGCGTTCTCGATCGCCGGAGGCGGTGATACGCTGGCTGCAATCGAGTTGTTTGATCTGGGAGACCGTATTTCGTACATCTCCACCGGAGGCGGCGCGTTTCTTGAATATCTGGAAGGGAAAGTCCTGCCCGCCGTTGGCATTTTGGAGCAAAGAGCAAATCGCTAGTGCGTAGAATTACCCGCAGCATACTCATCGACTGGAACGATTCATTCGCACTGCCCTGTGCGGCGCTACGCGGTGCCGGGAACTGACATGGAGTCGAATACGGAAGCCCGCGACAGGAAAACGATTTTCCGGCATACCAAAATCATTGCAACCCTAGGGCCTGCCACCGACAGCGAGCAGATCATGGCCGGCCTGATCGATGTCGGCATCGATCTCGTGCGTCTTAACTTTTCACACAGCACCTACGAGGAAAATGCATGGCGCATTGAAACCTTGCGCAGGCTGAGCAAGGAAAAACACCATGAGGTGGGCGTGCTCGGAGATCTGCAGGGTGCAAAGATCAGGATCGGGGCTTTCAGGGACAAGCGGGTTCACCTAGATGCCGGCACGGCATTCTGTATTGATACGAACCTGCCGCTCGACCAGGGGGATGAAACGGCCGTTGGAACCACGTACAGGGGGCTTGCGAAGGATCTGATCGCAGGCGACCACCTGTTGATTGATGACGGACGGATCGTACTGAGGGTCACCGAGGTTGCCGAGGGCAAGATCCATAACGAAGTCGTCACGGGGGGAGAACTCCTCAGCAGCAAGGGAATCAACCGCCAGGGAGGGGGGCTGGCTGTTGCGACACTGACAGACAAAGACCGCCAAGACATTCGCGATGCCGTGAAGCTGGACATCGACTACCTGGCCGTTTCGTTTCCCCGCTCGGCCGAGGATGTCAGGCAGGCCAGGAAGTTGTTCGTTGAAGCCGGGGGCTGCGGGGGGATCATTGCAAAGATCGAGCGCACGGAAGCCCTGGATGCGATCGATGAAATCCTCGACGAGTGCGACGCGATCATGATTGGCCGCGGGGACCTCGGCGTTGAAATCGGTGATGCGGAAGTGCCGGGTGTGCAGAAGTTGCTGATTGACCGGGCTCATGAAAAGAACCGTATCGCGATCACTGCAACGCAAATGATGGAGTCCATGACCTACAGCCCGATCCCGACCCGTGCGGAAGTATCGGATGTGGCCAATGCCGTGCTGGATGGAACCGATGCGGTGATGCTTTCAGGCGAAACCGCAGTGGGGGAATATCCGGTTCAGTCCGTCAAGGCCATGCACCGTACCTGCCTGGCCTCGGAACGGCGGATCTTGAATACGGGATCGGATCATCGCATGTATTCGAGATTCGAAAGGGTTGACGAGGCTATCGCCATGGCGACGATGTACACCGCAAACTATCTGAATGTCGCGGCGATTGCCGCATTGACGGAGTCGGGCTCCACGGCCCTGTGGATGTCTCGAATCAGCTCGGAAATTCCCATCTATGCGTTGACACAGCATGAGAAAACCCTGCGCAGGGTGACCCTGTACAAAGGGGTCTATCCGGCCCCCATGGAAATCCTCAGCCGCTCGCATGCGGAGGTCAACAAAAATGCAATCGACGTCCTGCTTCGCTGTGGCGTTGTACAAGAAAATGACTTGGTCATCATTACCAAAGGCGATTTGATCGGGGTAGACGGGGGTACGAATGCACTGAAAATCGTTCGTGTCGGGCATTTGATAGAACCGGAATGAGTGTGGGTGTTGGAGGGCATGTAAAGCTGCCTGCCGGTTGCAAAACCTGTTACGCGTATTAGGAGAAACCGTATGAATATTGAGGAACTGAACAAGATCGCACATGCCATGGTGGCGCCAGGGCGAGGGATTCTCGCCATGGATGAAAGCCATCCAACCTGCAACAAGCGCTTCGAGAAACTTGGCATCCCCACCACCGAACCCATGCGCCAGGCCTATCGGGACATGCTGGTCACTGCACCCGGGCTGTCCGACTACGTCAGTGGCGCGATTCTGTTTGACGAGACCATCCGACAAAATACCCTGGCGGGGACACCGTTTGCGGAACATCTGTCGGACAAGGGCATTATCCCGGGGATCAAGGTGGATGCAGGCGCAAAACCCCTGGCGGGGTGCGAGAACGAGTTGGTGACTCATGGGCTGGACGGGCTGCGCGAGCGCTGTGCCGAGTATTACAAACTGGGTGCACGATTTTCCAAATGGCGCGCAGTCATCACCATCGGAGAAGGGATGCCCAGCTGGGCCTGCGTCGAGGCGAACGCCCATGCCTTGGCCCGCTATGCGTGCATCAGCCAGGAGGCAGGGCTCGTTCCCATCGTGGAGCCGGAGGTGCTCATGGATGGGGACCATTCCATCGAACGCTGCTATGAAGTGACGGAACTCACCCAGCGGGTCGTCTTCTACCAGCTCAAAAACCAGGGAGTTGCGCTGGAAGGGATAGTGCTCAAGCCCAGCATGGTGATTTCGGGTGCCTCGAACAGTGCCCGTGCAGATGTGAAAACCGTTGCAGAGCAGACGGTGCGCTGCCTGCAGAACACGGTGCCTGCGGCGGTGCCCGGTATCGCTTTTCTGTCAGGCGGACAAACCGACCAGGAAGCAAGCCAGCATCTCAATGCCATAAATCTGTCGGAACGCACCAAGCCCTGGGCACTGACGTTTTCCTACGGGCGTGCCTTGCAGCAGACGGCGATGCAAGTTTGGAACGGCGACAGCGCCAACGTGGAAAAGGCCCAGCAGGCTTTGCTCTGGCGCGCCCGCTGCAACGGCTCAGCGGCCCTTGGAAAGTACACGGATGCTGCGGAGAGCCAGGCGGCCTAGACGGGACGGATGCACGGCCTGCAATGACAAATTCATGCCATGCCGGCAAAGCACGCGGTGTGCCCGTGTATAATCTGCCTATAATTTCCGGTGGTCAAAAACGCCCGCCGGTTCAGCCACACACCGAATGCCGCAACGATTTATACGTGTATTGCAGAAGTCACATATGTGAAGGAGTATTGCCATGAAGATGATCACGGCCATCATTAAGCCATTCAAACTTGATGATGTACGGGAGGCCTTGTCAGAAATTGACATCCAGGGCCTGACCGTAACTGAAGTCAAGGGCTATGGCCGCCAGAAAGGACACGCTGAGCTTTATCGTGGAGCCGAATATGTCGTGGACTTTCTTCCCAAGATAAAAATTGAAATTGGAGTCCCGGAAGACCGTGTGGAATCGGTGGTCGAGGCAATCATCAGGACAGCCAACACCGGGAAAATCGGTGACGGGAAAATTTTTGTGACCAGCGTCGAACAGGTCACACGGATCCGTACCGGCGAAACCGGAATCGATGCACTCTAGGAGCTACGGGGACAACCAATGAGAACACTACATAAGAGCCTATGCCTTTTTGCCATTTTCGCCTGTGCGCTGCCGTCTGTCGTGCTGGCTGAATCTGCCCTGGATACCGGGGATACGGCCTGGATACTGACTTCCACTGCACTGGTACTGTTTATGACCATTCCCGGATTGTCGCTGTTTTATGCAGGTCTGGTGCGTAGCAAGAATGTGCTGTCGGTGCTGATGCAATGCTTTACGATTACCTGCCTGGTCTCCCTTTTGTGGCTGGTGTTCGGGTACAGCCTGGCGTTCAGTGACGGCGGCGGCATGAACAACTGGCTGGGGGGACTGTCCAACGCATTTTTGTCCGAGGTTACCCGGGACTCGATGAGCGGCACGATCCCGGAAACCGTGTTCGTTATGTTCCAGTTGACCTTTGCCATCATCACCCCGGCGCTTGTCGTCGGTGGTTTTGCAGAGCGCATGAAGTTTTCCGCCATGCTGTGGTTCACGGCATTGTGGCTGCTGCTAGTCTATCTGCCGGTTTGCCACTGGGTGTGGGGAGGCGGCTGGCTCGGTGAGAAAGGCATACTGGATTTTGCTGGCGGGCTGGTCGTTCACTTGACGGCAGGAACGGGTGCAATTGTTGCTGCCATGGTGCTCGGCAAGCGCAAGGGATTTCCGAGAACGGCTATGCCGCCGCATAACTTGACGATGTCCGTGACCGGGGCTGGGATGCTTTGGGTAGGATGGTTCGGTTTCAACGCTGGAAGTGCAGTTGCTGCCAACCAGGATGCGGGAATGGCCATGCTGGTCACGCATCTCAGCGCTGCTACGGCATCACTGGTCTGGATGTTCGCGGAGTGGGTTCGCTACGGCAAGCCCAGCGTGCTTGGAATCGTAACAGGTATGGTGGCCGGTCTCGGCAGCATCACGCCGGCCTCCGGTTTTGTCGGGCCGCTGGGGGCGCTTATCATTGGTGCAGTTGCTGGTCTCGTCTGCTTTACTGCAACCAACTACCTCAAACGGGTCCTGCAGATTGACGACTCCCTGGATGTGTTCCCGGTGCATGGAATCGGCGGGATACTGGGCACGTTTCTCTGCGGCATCCTGGTGGCTGAACAATTCGGTGGAGCCGGGCTGGCCGAAGGCGTGACCATGGGTCAGCAGTTGTGGGTCCAGTCCCAGGGTATTCTTGCCGTGCTGGTATGGACCATCATCGCTACCTTTGTGATCCTGCAGATCATCAAGGTAGTCGTTGGACTGCGTGTGGATGACCAGCAGGAAACCGAAGGCCTAGACATCACGCAGCACGAGGAAGCCGGCTACAACATGTAGTCCCGCTGAGGGGCCGTATCGGGAACAGAAGGGGTCGCGGACAAGGGTCGCGATCCCTTTTTTAATGGCGCCTAACTGTCTGCAGGATGAGGGTGGCTTTGTCTGTGGCCTCCTGTAGCCTTTCCTGGTGGAAAAAGCTGAAAAGCGGCACCTCGAGCAGCAGGCCCAGATCTTCGCAGTTGTCCATGACGGGAGTGTCACCCGCACTCGTTTGACTCAGGATCACGGCACATACCGACAGCCCGTGGGAATGAATCGCCTCGACGGTCAGCAAGACATGGTTGATGCAGCCAAGTTTGTCATTCGCAACCAGCAAAACAGGCAGGCCGAGTCGTTTGGCAAGACTTGCGTTCGTGCCGTCTTCGCAAAGCGGCGAATAAAATCCCCCCGCGCCTTCGACGACAAGAAAATCATCGCGCCCGGTGCCCTGTATGCATTTTGCATGCAATTCTTCTGTGTAAACGGGTTGGTGGGCTAGGCGTGCTGCACGTTGTGGCGAGATCGCAGGCTCGAAGCGAAAGGGACAGAGCTCCGAGAGCGCGAATTTCCGGTTGGCTGCCTCGTAGTACTGAACCGCATCTTGCGGTACCAGTTCATCGCCTACCCGTTTGCATCCGGATTCGACGGGTTTTCGGGGTACGGCATTGATCTTGTCCTGGTGCAGCAAGCTTACGATCTGTGTGCCGACATAGGTCTTGCCGGCGTCGGTGTCTGTGCCCGTGATGAATATTCCTTTGCGCGGGGTCATGATGATGCAATGATCAGAGCCTGACCCCGGTTAACTGCTCGCAGGCTTCCCGGTATTTCTTGCTGGTGTTCTCGATCACTTCTTTGGGCAATCGGGGCCCCGGTTTCTGCTTGTTCCAGTCCAGCGTTTCGAGATAGTCACGCACATACTGCTTGTCGAGGCTTTTCGGATTTTTGCCCGGAACATAGGAATCCCTTGGCCAGAATCGTGACGAGTCCGAAGTCAGCAACTCGTCCATCAAGACGATGTTCTCCTGACTGTCCAGGCCGAATTCAAATTTCGTGTCCGCAACGATGATGCCGCGCTGCCAGGCATATTCGGCCGCATGCCGGTAAATCTGTATGCTGATATCCCGCACGCGCCCGGCAATGTCTTTGCCGACCAGCTTGACGACCTCCTCGAAGCGCACGTTGATGTCGTGTTCCCCGACCCTGGCCTTGGTAGACGGTGTGAAGATAGGCTCTTCGAGCGCCTGCGCCAGTTTCAGATTTTCGGGCAAGGGCACTCCGCAGATCATGCCGGTCTGCTGGTATTCCTTCCAGCCTGAGCCGATGACGTAGCCCCGTACGATGGCTTCGAATGGCAGTGCCTTGAGCTTTTGCACGACAACGCTGCGCCCTGCAAGGACCCTTAGTTCCTGCTCGTCTTTGATGACGGCTTCAAGAGGGATTTCGCTGAGGTGGTTGTCCACCAGGTTTTCAAACCGCTGAAACCAGAAGTTGGACATCGTGGTAAGCACAATGCCTTTTCCGGGAATCGGGTCGGGCAAAATCACATCGAAGGCGGAGATACGATCACTGGCCACGATCAGCCAGTGCCTGCCATCGACCTCGTAAATGTCTCGAACCTTGCCCTGATAGATCTTTTTCAGGGATTTCAACCCGGGTTCTGTCAGCATTTCGGGATTTCGGCAGCCAATTGTCCAGCGCACACTGGTTTTATTTACCTGTCTCAGCCAAAATGCGCGTTTGTTTCCATAATCCGTACGGGGGAACAGACGTAATGGCCAATCCAACAGTAAGCCTGATCATGGGGAGCAGTAGCGACTGGTCGGTCATGCACGCAGCCGCAGCCATTCTGGACCAGTTTGGCATATTGTACGAGAAGCGCGTGATTTCTGCACACCGAACCCCGGATTTGATGGCGGAGTTCTCGCAGTCTGCATCCTCGCGCGGTATCCGGTGCATCATTGCCGGTGCAGGCGGTGCCGCCCATTTACCCGGGATGGTGGCTGCAATGACTCCCGTCCCGGTTCTCGGAGTCCCGGTTCCAGGCAAGCACCTCTCCGGGCAGGACTCGTTGTACTCGATCGTACAGATGCCCAAGGGCATACCCGTTGCAACATTTGCCATCGGCGAGGCCGGTGCGGCAAATGCCGGGCTTTTTGCGGTTTCCATTTTGGCCGGTGAAGACACGGATCTGAAAGCAAGGCTTGATGAGTTTCGCAAAGAGCAGACCTCCAAGGTGCTAGCGGCCCGTTTGCCGGACTGAAATGGTTTTGCCAGGTGCCACACTTGGTATGCTGGGGGGTGGCCAGCTCGGGCGCATGTTTGTCCACGCCGCGACAGCCATGGGCTACCGCGTGATCGTGCTGGATCCCAGCCCCGCCAGCCCCGCCGGGGAAATTGCCCAGGTGCATCTACAGGCGGACTATGACGATGAGCGGGCGCTGGACGAACTGGCGCGGGAATGCTCCGTGGTCACCACGGAATTCGAAAATGTGCCGGCACAGGCGCTGCAGTACCTGCAGGGCGAGTGCCGCGTTTACCCGAGCCCGGATGCAGTGGGCATCGCACAAAGCCGGATCCGGGAGAAACAGCATGTCCAGTCACTGGGCATTCCCTGTACTGCGTTTCAGCCGGTGTGCAGCGATCAGGACATCCGGCAAGCCTTTGAAAAAATTGGTTCTGACCTGATTCTCAAGACCGCCCGTTTCGGCTACGACGGCAAGGGCCAGGCCACCGTGGGCAGTATCGATCAGGCCATCGAGGCATGGGAGGGCCTGGACAAGGCCGAGTGCATCCTGGAGAAACGGATCGATCTGCAGACAGAAATATCCAGCGTGCTGGCACGCTCTTCTGCGGGTGAAACAAGTTTTTTCGGGATTGCTGAAAACGTCCACCGCAACGGCATACTGTTCACCAGCACGGCCCCGGCAAGCGTGGACGAAGCGATTCAGGATTTGGCCAGGTCCCACGCAAGCAAGATCGCAGAGGATCTGGATTACTGCGGTGTGCTGGCCATCGAGTACTTTGTCGACAAAAGCAACAATCTCTATTTCAATGAGATGGCACCGCGCACCCACAACAGCGGGCATTACACGATCGATGCCTGTTATACGTCGCAGTTCGAGCAGCAGGTACGTGCGGTCTGCGGCTTGTCCCTGGGCAGTACCGTCGCACACAGTGCCGTGACCATGGTGAACCTGCTGGGAGACCTTTGGCAGCGGGGCGAGCCTCGCTGGAATGACCTCATCGAGGATCCCCGTGTCAAGCTGCACCTGTATGGCAAAACGCAGGCGCGCCCAGGTCGCAAAATGGGGCACTTTTGCGTGCTCGCCCCCCCCGGTGAGAACACCCGGGACCGGGCCGAGCAATTGTTTTCAAGACTGTAGCCTGCATTGAGCCAGCCGCATTCCATGGAAAAGTTCTCCGCATTCCGTATTCACGCAGACGAAAGCGGAACACATGCGGGAACCGAGTCGCTGGCGCTGGAGCAGCTGTCCGCAGGTGATGTCGTGATCCGCGTACATTACTCCAGCGTGAATTACAAGGATGCGCTGGCGGCAACCGGGAAATCAAAAATTCTCAGGAAATCACCCCTGGTAGGTGGTATCGACCTGGCTGGCGAGGTGGTGCAATCGTCCAGCCCCCTGTTTTCGCAGGACGACCCGGTCATTGCGAACGGCAGCGGTCTGAGTGAAGTCCACGACGGGGGCTATGCAGAATATGCGCGAATTCCTGCTGGCTGGGTCGTGCCGCTGCCTGCCCGATTGCGCCTGGACCAGGCCATGGTGATTGGAACGGCAGGCTTTACAGCCGCATTGTGCATCCATCTGATGCAGCAAAATCACCAGCAGGCGGTCGATGGGCCCGTGGTCGTAACAGGTGCCAGCGGGGGAGTCGGGAGTTTTGCAATCGATCTCTTGCACAAGCTCGGTCACGAAGTCACCGCGGTCACGGGGTCCCCGCAAGCACAAGACTACCTGCATGAACTTGGGGCGGACAAGGTCGTGGGCCGCGACTGGGTGGAGTCTGGCGGGGGCATGCTGGAGAAGGCCCGCTGGGCCGGTGCCATCGACAATGTCGGCGGGGAGACCTTGAGCAGCCTGGTGCGTGCGACCAAGCCCTGGGGCAACGTGGTGAGCGTGGGCATCGCCGGAGGCACCGGGTTTCGGCTGTCGACGATGCCGTTCATCATCCGCGGGGTAAACTTGCTGGGCGTAAGCTCCTCCAATTGCCCGCAGGACTTGCGAAAACAGATCTGGCAGCGCCTTGGCAGCGACCTTTGTCCTGAGCATATCTCCAGGATTCATACGCGAACCGCAGGTCTGGAGGATTTGCCGGAGGTGTTCGAAAAGCTTTTGAAGAATGAAATCCGGGGCCGGGTCCTGGTGCGGCTACTGAAGGACTAGAAGGCCAGATCCCTGGGCTATCGCATCAGGCAAAGAACCAGTACCCGACGGCAATGGCGGCCGTGACGCCTGCCAGATCCGCAAACAGGCCACAGCCGATGGCGTGTCGCACACGCTGTATGCCAACGCTGCCAAAGTAGACAGCCAGTACATAAAATGTCGTTTCCGTGCTGCCCTGGATGGTGGCGGCGAGATTGGCGGCGAATGAATCGACCCCGTAGGTATTCATGGTTTCCAGCATCATTGCACGGGCTCCACTGCCCGAGAAAGGCCGCATCAGGGCCGTGGGCAGGGCCGCGACAAAGTCCGTGTTCAGTCCGAAAACGCCCAGCACCTGCGCAATGATTGCCAATACATGATCTAGGACCTGGCTGGCGCGCAACACCCCGATGGCCACAAGCATCGCCACCAGGTAGGGAATTATTTTCACGGCAACATCAAAGCCCTGTTTGGCCCCGTCGACAAAGGCGTCGTATACGTTGACCTTGCGCGCATAGCCCAGCACCAGAAAGGAAATAATCACCAGCAACAGCAGAAGGTTGCCCAGCTGACTCGAACGGGCAGTCAGCTCGCCGGGAGGACCATTCAGCAGGAAACCAAGCAGCAACAGGATCAAAAACCCCAGTCCTGCCAGGTACGACAGCACGGTCTTGTTGAGCAAGTTCAGGCCCTGGATATAGGCAACCAGCAGCAGGCCGGCCAGAGTCGATGCGGTTGTTGCCAGCAGGATCGGAATAAAAACGGCCGCCGGATCCTCGGATCCCTGCTGTGCACGAAACAAGAAGATTGTCACTGGCAGCAGGGTCACGGACGAGGTGTTCAGCACAAGAAAAAGAATCTGTGCATTGCTTGCGATGGTTTTGTTCGGATTGAGCTGTTGCAGATCCTGCATGGCCTTCAGCCCCAGCGGGGTAGCCGCATTGTCGAGGCCCAGCATGTTCGCCGCCATGTTCATGGTGATGGAGCCGATTGCAGGGTGGTTGCTTGGCACCTCGGGCATGAGATGCCTGAACAGGGGGCGAAACAGCTTGGCCAGGAGGTCCACGAAACCGGCACGTTCCGCGATGGTGAAAAATCCCAGCCACAGGCAGAGGACCCCGATGAGCCCCAGTGCAATCTCAACGCTCAGTGCAGCCATGTCAAAGGTGGCCTGGATGACTTGCGCAAATATCGCGCCGTTGTCCAGTACGAGGGCCTGGTAGAGACAGCTGAGGAAGCCGGCGATAAAAAAGCTGAGCCAGATCAGGTTAAGCACGGCAAGAGCCCGGGCTTGGCCCTGCTTCGCTAGCCATGCGGCAGGCTGGGTAGGGGGCAGCAGGTCGGTAGTATGCCGGCAAATCCATTTTTGCGTTCTCTTTGCTGTGGCTTACCCGCGCGGGAAGCGACAGACGACGAACAGGCAGAGTTTACTGGAACCGGGCTGCAAATTACATGGTTATAGGCTAAAGTGCTGTTCCCTGAAACGAGCGTTTGGAACCATGCAGACTGACTGGATTGCACCCTCGATACTATCGGCCGACCTCGCGCGTCTCGGTGAAGATGTTGCGACCGTGCTGGATGCCGGGGCGGACATCATACATCTTGACGTGATGGACAATCACTACGTGCCAAACCTGACGTTTGGCCCGGTGGTGTGCGAGGCGCTGCGCAGCTATGGCATCGAGGCACCGATCGACGTGCACCTGATGGTCAAGCCGGTGGACCCGATCATCACCAGTTTTGCGGCCGCCGGAGCAAGCTACATCACGTTTCATCCCGAGGCATCCGAGCATATAGACCGGAGCCTGCAACTGGTCCGGGACCTGGGGTGCAAGTCGGGCCTGGTATTCAATCCTGCCACGCCTCTGGATGTGCTGGACTATGTGCTGGAGAAAATTGACATGGTCCTGCTGATGTCGGTCAACCCGGGATTCGGGGGCCAGAAATTCATCCCGTCGGTCCTGGACAAGATCAGGACGGCCAGGGAGTTGCTTGATCGTTCGGGTCTTTCGGTTCGCCTGGAAGTGGACGGGGGCGTGAAAGTGGACAACATCGCAGATATCAAGTCAGCGGGCGCCGATACCTTTGTGGCGGGCTCCGCGATTTTCGGCGCATCCGATTATGCGCAAACCATTTCGGAAATGCGCCAGCAACTGGCAGCTGCGGCATAGGCCTGCCCTCCTTTCAAACACCCTCAACTGACACCCTGGAGATGACGTGCAACTCACCGAGTTTGAGGCGCTGAAAAAGCAGGGATATACCCATATCCCGCTGTTGAGGGAAGTCCTGGCAGATCTCTATACCCCGTTACGCGCATACCTGAAGCTGGCCAACCGGCCATACACCTACCTGTTTGAATCCGTTCAGGGCGGAGAAAATTGGGGGCGGTACTCTGTCATTGGCCTGTCGTGTGAAGAGCGAATCAAAATCCTCGGCGAGGAGATTCTGCACGAGCAGGGCACCCGCACAAAAAAATCAGTACGGAGCAAGGATCCGCTCGCCTGGATCCGCGAGTTCAAGCGCCAGTTTCGCGTGCCCGACATTCCCGAGCTGCCCCGTTTTACGGGGGGCCTGGTAGGGTACTTCGGCTACGACACGGTAAAGTATATCGAGCCAAGGCTGGCGGGCATCACCAAGACGGATACCCTGGGAACACCGGATATCTTCCTGATGGTGTCAAGGGAGGTGGTTGTCTTTGACAATTTGAGTGGCAAGGTGTTCTTGATTGTGCATGCGGACCCGGGTGATGAGCAGGCTTTTCAAAAGGGCCAGAAGCGCCTGGATGATCTGATGCGGACCCTGCGAGAGCCCGCGCCCGTCCCGGCTGGTACTTGCGCCCAAGGGCAGCCGATCAACTTTACTCCCGAATTTTCCGAGAGTGCCTTCAAGCAGGCGGTGGAACGTACGCGTGAGTACATCCGCGCGGGAGACGTCATGCAGGTCGTGCTATCGCAACGGCAAAGCGCCGTGTTTGAAGACCCGCCGATCAATCTGTACCGGGGATTGCGCAGCCTCAACCCCTCTCCCTACATGTACTACCTGGACATGGGCGATTTCCAGATAGTGGGTTCCTCCCCTGAAGTCCTGGTGCGCCTTGAGGACGGCGAGATCACGGTACGCCCGATTGCCGGAACCAGGCCAAGAGGGAAAGACCACGATCATGACAGGAAGATCGAACAGGAATTACTGCAAGACCCCAAGGAACTGGCCGAGCATCTGATGCTGATCGACCTCGGGCGCAATGATGTTGGCAAGGTAGCAGAGACCGGGTCGGTCACCCTGACGGACAAGATGATCATTGAACGCTATTCGCATGTCATGCACATCGTCTCGAATGTTACCGGGAAACTGAAAGAGCCGTTCGATGCCATCGATGTCATCCGGGCGGTGTTCCCTGCAGGCACGGTGAGCGGTGCACCCAAAATCCGTGCCATGGAAATCGTCAACGAGTTTGAGCCCGTGAAAAGAGGCGTCTACTCGGGGGCGGTCGGGTACATTTCCTGGGACGGGAACATGGATACGGCGATCGCGATCCGCACCGCAGTCATCAAGGACCAGAAACTTTACATTCAGGCAGGGGCGGGAATCGTGCATGATTCGGTGCCTGACAATGAGTGGGATGAAACCAACAACAAGGCAGGAGCCCTGATGAGGGCTGCCCAGATTGCGAAATCGATCGTTTAAGCCCTGCCATTGATTATAATCCGGAACTGCCATGATACTGATGATCGACAACTATGATTCTTTCACCTACAACCTGGTGCAGTACCTGGGGGAAATCGGTGAAGAGGTCAAGGTTGTGCGCAATGACCAGATTGATATCGAGGGCATCAAGGCGATGTGCCCGGACCACATTGTTATTTCCCCGGGGCCGTGCACGCCCGATGAAGCGGGGATTTCCATGGATGTCATTTCTGCATTGGGTGAAACGGTCCCGATCCTGGGCGTCTGTCTTGGGCACCAGAGCATCGGTCAGGTCTATGGCGGGAAAGTAGTCCGGGCACACGATGTGATGCATGGCAAGACCTCCGAGATTTTCCACCACAACACGCACGTTTTTGAAAAGTGCGACAACCCCTTTACCGCAACACGCTATCATTCCCTGGTGATTGAAAAAGCGAGTGTGCCTGAATGCCTGGAAGTCACCGCCTGGACGCAGACCGATTCCGGTGACGTGGATGAGATTATGGGGGTCCGTCACAAAAGGCATGCTGTGGAAGGGGTGCAGTTTCATCCGGAATCGATCCTGACGGACTTCGGACATCACTTGTTGACGAATTTCATTCAACAGAACAGATGACATGAGCAAACAAGACTTGAACATTCAGCAGGTCCTGCAAACCGTCATTGAAGGGCAGGATCTCAGCAAAGAGCAGATGACGGCGACCATGCGTGAGGTCATGTCCGGCAACACAACTCCTGCACAGATCGCCGCACTTCTTGCAGCGTTGCGCATAAAAGGTGAAACGGTGACAGAGCTCGCAGCCGCGGCCTCCGTGATGCGCGAGCTGTCTACGAAGGTGAAAGCTTCTGCAGATTTCCTGGTGGATACCTGCGGCACCGGGGGTGATACCAAGGGAACTTTCAACATATCCACTGCAGCGGCATTTGTAGTGGCTGCAGGAGGAGGCTCGGTGGCCAAGCATGGCAACCGCTCGGTATCGAGCAAAAGTGGCAGTGCAGACGTACTGGAAACTGCCGGAGCCAACTTGATGCTGGCACCTGAACAGGTAGCGCAGTGCATCGAGGAGCTTGGCATCGGATTCCTGTTCGCACCTGCACATCACAGTGCCATGAAGCATGCAGCGGGTGTGCGCAAGGAACTGGGCATGCGGACGATGTTCAACCTGCTGGGCCCCTTGACGAATCCTGCGGGGGCGCCCAATCAAGTATTGGGGGTCTTCGACGGCCACTGGGTCGAGCCGCTCGCGCAGGTGCTGCAACGGCTCGGAAGCAGGCATGTGCTGGTCGTGCACGCTGAAGACGGTCTGGATGAAATAAGCATTGGCGGCAGCACGCAAGTTGCCGAATTGAAAGAGGGAAAAATCACCTGCTACACAATTTCCCCCCAGCAATTCGGTATTCAGCAATACGGCCTGGACGATCTTGCGGTCCAGGATCCGCAGCAAAGCCTGTCGATGGTACAGGCGGCTCTCAGTGGCCAAACGAATGCTGCGGCTGAAATCGTCCGGTTCAATGCCGGAGCAGCCCTGTATGCCTGTGACAAGGCTTCAACCCTGGCAGAAGGTGTGGAGCTGGCCACCTCGGTTTTGTCCAGTGGAGCGGCTAGGGAAAAATTTCAGCAGTATGTGGAATATACAAACGATATCTGAGAATGTCCGAGCAGCCTGAAATTCTTGCAAGAATCATCGAGCACAAGAAAAATGAGCTGACAGAACGCAAGCGGCACATGCCCGAGGAAACGATGCGGGAGTGGGCCAGGGAAGCTCCGGCATCAAGAGGGTTTGAGTCTGCACTGCGAAACGCTGAACTGGCAAAGCGCCCGGGTGTCATTGCGGAGATCAAACGAGCTTCGCCAAGCCGTGGCATCCTGAGAGAGGATTTCGACCCGATGCAGATTGCCGCCAGCTACCAGATGAATGGTGCCACTTGCATTTCCGTGCTGACGGACGGCCATTTCTTCAAAGGCTCCTGTGCAATACTGGAACTGGTCCGCAAGGCCTGTTTCTTGCCTATCCTGCGCAAGGATTTCATTATTGACAACTACCAGGTACATGAGACCCGTGCCGTTGGTGCGGATTGTCTGCTGTTGATTGTCGCAGCATTGGAAGATGAAAAAATGGCAGAACTAAATGCCCTGGCCAAAGAGCTGGGACTGGACGTGTTAATCGAGGTGCACGACCGGGAAGAACTTGAGCGCGCGCTTGCAATGGAACCAAGCCTGCTGGGAATCAACAACCGGAACCTGCACAATTTTGAGACTGCCCTGGGTACGACCCTGGAGCTGCTGCCTGAAATCCCGGATTCCTGCCATGTG
>VXPJ01000013.1:3323-3886 GCA_009839635.1 Pseudomonadota bacterium | reverse complement strand
AGGGACGCCCCTACGGGTGAGGTGGGTGTATTCGATTCAGATGAAGGATAGCACTGATATTCTGTGAGCGTCAAGGGCAACTTTGGGAGATCGGCTGTTGCGTTTCGTTAGCGCGAGTTGGCTATCCTGATATAAGGACCATTTCATTCCGAAGTCATGGCTAATAAGAACACTTGCTACTACTTCGCACCCTGAACACCATCGAGCAAGAAGATTGTTTTAGTGAATAGCTTTATTCAAACCCAGCGCACCATAGCACCATGCAGCTTTGCTCAAAAGACAGGTTGCTATGGCGTTCTTGACTGTACCTGTTGACTATTCAGCAGAAGATTCGACTATCTCGAAATCGCATACTCCGGTTTGCCCATTGGGCAGCAGATGAATGCCCTTTCCCTCGGAATTGGGACACCAGTTTGGGGACAACGGAATCTCGTTGCCGCATGAGGGATAAGAAACCGCTCGCGCCCGTAGAAACCCATCCCAATTCCTTTGGGCACTAGCGACCTGCCCACTCTCGGATCGACTCGATGGAGAGTTCGTTGATGGGTAGCTAGGCCGTGTTG
>VXPJ01000013.1:0-3313 GCA_009839635.1 Pseudomonadota bacterium | reverse complement strand
TTGACATTCCCCGTCATTGCCGCGAAAGCGGTAATTCAGGAGTGCAGGGTGTATCTATTTCCTCTGCCTCCAAGGTTTTTCGGCAGGGAAATCATAGAATGTCAACAGAACCTAGTCTTCGATGGGGCGACGAGTCTCGTGTAACGTCATACGGGATTTCCTTCAGAAATTGAAACCAATCGAGCTGTCTATATTGGCTCGGAGCTCTTCAAGTATAGGGTTGCATTTTCTCCGGATACATCCATTTCTACATCTTCTATGCAGACGAACCGATACCGTTCCCCAATTGTCAAACCACCGAGACTGGGGCCGTATTCAGCAGTTTCGCCGTAACGGCTACCGTCCTCTGTCGATAGTCCCCACTTGCCTGTGTTGAGGTTCGCCCTCACCAATTCGCCGGTCAGTGTTACTTCTTCAGTAACTAGACTTGTTGCATCAGCAAGCAACTCTGACAGTTCCCGCGCGACATCTTCGGATATACCTCCACGCCTAGCCTGTTCTAACATCGGGCTAGCCCAAGCGTAATGCAGCCCAGTTTGTTGCTCAACAAGAAAGTTGACGAGTTTGATGTAAGAGCTTGCTAAGTGCCCTCGATGCGACCTCAGTAGTTCAGGTGCGTCTTGAGGGTTATCTGCCACCTCGAAAATTTCATCCACACGCCTCAGCGCCCGACTCAGTTCACCGTCTCCAAACATATCACGTTGCTTAGCTGCCGATTCAAGCAGTATCCGGAATGACCCCGGCGCTGCCGGAACAACGACATCCATCAATTCGCCATCAACTGTACTTAGCGAGCTCCTAACATTGTCGGATAGGTCTCGAAGTGCTGCGCGATAAGCGTGCTTAACCAGCACTTGCATCTGAATTAGGAGGCTACCTAACGTATTGGATCTGACACGATGCTCGACAACGGCTTCCGGAGGCTCGACGCTAACTTCTAAAATGATGTTATTACGCTCGTGCGCTTCCCTTAGAACGCGATCATCCAATTGCAGGTCGTTCAAGGTGAAGCCCGCCAATGGCAACAATCCTGACTGTTCCAGAGGCATACTTTGCGGTTCCAACTGCATCGTATCTCCATACGCCATGTTGGCCAGCGTTATGTACCAATCACCGCCGGGCGTGTCCAACATCAGATCCCGAAGGTCAAGCACACCGGAGCGGAATTCTCGCAGACGTTCCGGACGAACTCCAACAACAACATATCGGTCATGTTCACCAGACACTTCGCATCTAACGCCGAGGTAGCTGCCACCGATTTCGTCGAGGCCCGCAAATATCTCTATCCCGTCGTAGTAGTCAAGTATCTCGGTAGGATGGATGTTCTTCATATTGCCACAACCTCGGAATTCTCCAGAATGTCGAAGTCGGTTCGCGGCCACCAAGTATAGTGAGACCCTCTTCTAGACCATTGATGAATACGGCCTGCGCCTATATCCAGTGTAACAGAACAAACCATCCATCCACGAAAGCGCGCTTTTCTAAGCTGTTTTTGGGCTGCATCCAGTGTAGAAAAGACTGACAGGCCGCGAGTTTGACACTCCCCACCCGGCACATTGAATATTGCATCGGGCTTTTCATGTCTCTGTGACCAGAAGTCATCGTCAGTAGGCGGATTTGTACGCACTAGTCTATATACAATGCGCTGTGCGGTAATTTCTTCTGACCCGTCTGGCGGGCAATTTTCTGGAAGTGCTTCTCTGTAGCTCATAAACTGGTTAACCGCTGTTGCGCGGGCTTATTCTAGACCTCTGCACTCTTGCAGTCAAAGGATTTGAGGGGGGCACACATACATCAACTT
This sequence comes from Pseudomonadota bacterium, assembly GCA_009839635.1. GTDB lineage: Bacteria > Pseudomonadota > Gammaproteobacteria > UBA4575 > UBA4575 > WTFY01. Next base: position 1,512 of record VXPJ01000013.1, on the reverse strand, counting down.
AAGCTCCCACATCACCTTGCGAGGACGATGCTTATTGACGTGATGTGCATGCTACCCGCGAGCCTCGCAGTGGTGCATGTTCGCTATTGTTTGGGCTATCTTCTGCGCCCTGCGGCGGCTTGTTTCCTGCTTATCCTCGTCCATCAGCAGTAACATTCGGATAGCGGTACCTTTGCTGATGGTGTGGTACTCGTCCGGCAGTGCAGCAGTGTCGAAACGAAACCGCCTGTGATATAGAGCCCTTGAAGGCATCCCGAATCGTATCGCGGTGACTGTACAAGTTGTTGACCCGTCTTGATCGTGTTCGGGGGCCATCATCCAATGACATATCCTCTGGATGCGGCATTCCCGCCCCCTTTGATTCTTTCTCAGACGTATGGCGACTCAATCCTAGCAGACGTTGAGGCCTTTGCCTAACCTCATTCCACTCCGATTTTGAGAACCGTATGAGTGTGTAAATTTCTGTACTCATAGCTGCCCACGCTGGCCTCCCCACCCCTGGATTCCCTCTTTCAAGGGAATGACAGTAGTTGTGAACAGATCTCCTTTCGAGGGAATGATCGATAGCTGGGCAGTTCGGTCTGTACATACAATCGAATGACTCCGAGCTTGGGGAAGCACGTACTTGAGAGATAGGCCATAATGCTGGATAATGCTCGAAATTGGAGTTCATAGTGGTGGCGAGCTAGCTTAGCCGGAAGGCGCATGGGCCATCGCAATAACAGGTTGCGCTAAGGAGTAGATCATGAGATTCGGGATGTTCGACGTTATAAGGTGGCACGAGAGTATGTCCGGGGAGGAGACCCTGGAAAATACGCTTGAACAGGTGGAGTATGCCGACAAGCTCGGAATTCAAGATATATGGCTGGGTGAACACCACTTTTCCAGGCACGGCATTCTGTCGGGGATCTTCTCTTACATGGGTGCGGTGGCCGCGCGGACGAAGCAGGCTCGGATCGGCACTTCTATCGTGATATTGCCGTTCCACAACCCGGTGCAGGTGGCTGAGGAAGCGGCGACTATAGACATAATCTCCGGCGGAAGGTTCAACCTGGGGGTTGGAGCGGGATACCAGGCGCAGGAATTTCACGGGATGGGTGTGGACATTACGCAATCCAGGGTGATGTTCAAGGAGTACCTGGAGGTGCTGCAGAAGTGTTGGGAGGAAGGTTATCTCAATTACAGCGGCGAGTACGTGAACATCGAGAACATCTGGGTGATCCCCAAACCTATCCAGAAGCCGGGGCCGCCTATCTATATCGCGGTCAGCACCAGCCCGGAGAGCGTGGACTATGCCGCAAGCCAAGCCATTCCCATCCTGGTGGGCGGACCGACGACGACGCTCGGGCAGACTCCGCGCGTGGTGCAGATGTGGCACGAGCGCATGGAGCATTACGGCCACCCGCACGAGCATATCGACCTGCCCGTGAGCGCGAGCGTCTATGTCGCGCCGACGATGGAGGAAGCTGAGAACGACATCAAGGGCCTTGAGGACAAGATCAACGAGGAGTT
>VXPJ01000018.1 GCA_009839635.1 Pseudomonadota bacterium | reverse complement strand
TCAGGTTATGTACTGATCCGATCAGGAATACAGGTGAAAAGGGATGGAAGCCGGACCTGGAGAAACCCATCTTTGACAAATTGGGTCCTGATAATTACAGCTATCGGGAGTAAAACCTTCGCTCCAGCAAGCCCCGAACAGGTACAGAACTGCCTGTTTTGCCTGTCTTTTATGACTGCAATCCACAGAAATCGTTCAAATTTTGAGGCGTTATGGGCTTGAATAGAGATTCTGTCCCTGGATAGCCAGGAAAATTTAAGAATTTTTGCCTGGAAAGAGGGTTGGATCTTCAAGCACTGGCGGACCCAAATGCATTGTCTGCACTAATCGGTACGCTCTACAGGCTGTAGTTTTCAATGGTCAAGCCTTAGTAAGTGCGAGGTCAAAACAAGACTTTTTCGAAAATAGCCATCAACCAAGATTTCCAGTTTCTTTGGCAGTTAACGAAGCTGGTTCTGATTCAAATGGTGTGCATCAAACCTCACAGCACAAGTCATGGGCTGATTGCACAGGGACGATCAGTGCGCCTTCCTTTCGGGCAGCTTGGATGACCTCCTCTGGAAACGCCGCCCGCAGTAATAGCAAACGACTGTGTCCTTTTTGCCGAACGGCAGATAGACCAGTGGATGCCCGTAAGCGCCGCCGCCGTCACAGGCCACTTCCTCCACGTCCGCATCCACCTGGATGGTGGTGATCACTGATGAACGCCTTGCAGACATCACCAATCGCAACAGGTTCGGGTGGCTGGATCGGGCTGCATGCTCAAAAGGGGTTCCAGATCACAATTTCGTGGGATTGGGGGCATCGCCATAGACCTCTTTCGGATCGAACACCTTTTCATGCTCGCGAAATTCCAACTCGATCGGCACATCCTGCGGCTGCTCACCGGTGCGGATGACACGGTAAAAGCAGGAACGGTAGCCCACATGGCAGCTGGCCCCGCCTTCCACACTGACGCGAAGCCACACGGCATCCTGGTCATCGTCGATACGCAACTCGACGATTTTCTGCACCAGCCCGCTGGTGGCACCCTTGTGCCACAGGCACTTGCGGCTGCGGCTCCAGTAGTGCGCTTCTCCGGTCTCGATGGTTTTCTCGAGCGCCTCGGCATTCATGTAGCCCAGCATCAGCAGTTCACCGGACTCGGCATCCGTGGTAACGGCCGGCACCAGGCCATGCTCGTCGAACTTCGGCGCAAGGACGGTTCCTTCCTCCACCGCCTCGACCTGTTCGCGTTTTCCGAACCATTTGTGATGTGCTGGCATGCCGATACCTTCTGCTACTTGCAGGCTAATGCATTGAATTATACAGGATCACCCTGCCCAAAGAACCTTGCCCAATGGGCAGAAACTTTCCTGTCGTGGCACGGAAAAACCCTTTTTGGCACAATGGCCTGCAGACTGTGCCGGGGATCCCTTTAGACGGATGCCACGCCTGCACGAGGAACACCCAAGGACCATGACTTCTTCTTTGACCCAGCCCATTGGCGAGAATGCCGATGCCTACACCGGCCTGTTCGTGCATGACATCCCGCTGATCGATGTGCGCGCACCCGTGGAATTCAAGCGCGGCGCCTTTCCAATGGCGCAGAACCTGCCGCTGCTGGACGATCTCCAGCGCGAGGCGGTCGGCATCTGCTACAAGCACCAGGGCAAGCAGGATGCCATCAAAAAGGGCTTTGAGCTCGTACAAAGCGAGGCACGCGATGCCCGGGTCTCGGCATGGGTCGAGTTTGCAAACCGCCATCCTAACGGCGCCCTGTACTGCTTTCGCGGCGGGCTTCGCTCACAGATCGCACAACAGTGGATGCATGAGGCCGGCACGGATTTCCCGGTGGTACAAGGGGGCTACAAGGCCTTGCGGACCTTCCTGCTGGGCGCGGTCGAGACCATCCCTGGGCAATGTACGTTTACCCTGGTGGGTGGCATGACCGGCAGTGGCAAAACGGCGCTCGTTTCCAGCCTGGAACACGCTGTTGACCTGGAGGCCGCGGCATATCACCGCGGCTCAAGTTTCGGGCGCCATGCGAAACCCCAGCACACCCAGATCGATTTCGAGAACCGCCTGTCCATCGCTCTTTTGAAACTGTGGCACAGGGAGATCCGTGCCATCGTGCTCGAGGATGAGTCACGCACCATCGGGCGCGCAGGGCTGCCCAAATCGCTGTTCGAGAAGATGCGCAGCTCCCCGATCGTCGTGATCGAGGAGCCGTTTGAGGCCAGGCTGCAGCGTCTGGTGGACGAGTACGTGGTCGGCATGCAGGCGGAGTTCTGCGCCCCTGGTAACGGAGATGACGGGTTCGAGGGCCTGTCGGCCTACCTGCTGGATGCCCTGGAGAGAATCAGGAAAAGACTGGGCCCTGCCCGCTATCCAGGTATTCGCGCATCCCTGCAAAAGGCGCTGGCCCGGCAGGCCGAGGGCGGAGAGGTGCAGGGGCACCTAGACTGGCTGGCTGGCGTGCTGAACCACTACTATGACCCGATGTACGAGGACCAACTGCGCCAGCGAAAACACCTGGTCTGCTTTCAAGGCGACTACGCCGCCTGCAGGAACTATCTCCTGCAGACCGAATAAGCCACCTGCGAACTGCACACCCCGTAAAAAAGGACTTCTATTCACAACCAGACAAAATGTTGCAGGAACGAAAATGACATTTACAGGATTTGAGGAGGCAGTAGTGCTGGATACAGAGACAACGGGATTGGCCCCTGGTCAAGACAGGATTGTCTCTCTGGCACTTTACAAGGTGGATTTTTCCGATCTAAGACATAACCCTGGAAACCTCGCCGATGGACTGGAGAAGGAATACATTTTCGACCCCAGACAACCCATCCCTGCGGGGGCTTCCAGGGTACACGGCATATACGATCAGGACGTCGCGGGAAAACCGTGCTTTGACGAGAAATCGAAAGAGATCAGGGATTTCATCGGAAAACTGCCGGTAATCGGGCACAACATTTCATTCGATACGAGAATGCTTAACGCGGAGCTTCAGAGAGCAGGTGAAAGCACGCTGAGCAGAAACAAGTCTTACTGCACGATGACAAGGTTCCAGAATTACAATGGTGGGAGGCGAAAGGGAAGTACGCTTGAGAATGCAACTCGCTGGTTCGGGTTGCCCGTCGGTAATTGTCATGATGCCATGGAAGATACGAGGATGGCCGCAAGACTTGCTGCAGTGTTTTACATGATGGACAACAAGGTCAACGTTCCCGGAGGGTTACCTAGAGCACCTTACTACTGATGAATGGTTTTAGTTTATTGGGGAAGATCCGCCAAAACGACGAGATGAGGAAGATGAGGACTCCCTCGGCGATATTTCTTTTACATCCATATTGATTGCCTTAGTGGTAGTAATCATTCTTTGGTGGCTGATTTTCTAAAATAATTTAGACCTTGAGCGAAAGCTGTCTGGTTTTGTATGTAAGTGCCATAAAAAAGCCCCGTCCTCTTTCGAAGACGGGGCCCTGGATTTACGCCTGACAGTGTCCTACTCTCACACGGGGAGGCCCCGCACTACCATCGGCGATACGCCGTTTCACTTCCGAGTTCGGGATGGGGTCGGGTGGTACCAGCGCTCTATTGCCGCCAGGCAAACTGTAATCTGGAATTCAACTAGACGAGGTTTGGGTTTTACCTGTCACACTCAATTTGCTTGAGTGTTATATGGTCAAGCCGCACGGGCAATTAGTACTGGTTAGCTTCATCCATTACTGGACTTCCACACCCAGCCTATCAACCTGGTAGTCTTCCAGGGCCCTACAGGGGAATCAAGTTCCCGGTGAGACCTCATTTCAGGAGGGGCTTCCCGCTTAGATGCTTTCAGCAGTTATCCCTGCCGTACATAGCTACCCGGCAATGCCACTGGCGTGACAACCGGAACACCAGAGGT
>VXPJ01000085.1 GCA_009839635.1 Pseudomonadota bacterium | reverse complement strand
GTAGGGCGGTGCAAGAACACGGTTTGCAGGACCCTGTTCCACCACTAGCCCGGCATAAAGCACGGCGATATCATCGGCAAAGGAGGCAATCGCGGACAGGTCATGACTGATGAAAACAAAGGAAACATCGGTTTGTTCGCGAAGGCGCTTGAGGAGCTGGATGATGCTTGCGCCAATAATCGTGTCCAGGGCCGAGATCACCTCGTCACACAGCAGGATCTCGGGGGATGCGGCGAGTGCCCGAGCCAAGTTGACGCGCTGTTTCTGGCCGCCGGACAATTCTTCGGGGTAGCGTTCGGAAAATTCCGCGGGCAGTTCAACCATGTGCAGCAGCTCGGTGATGCGCTGTCTTTTTTCCTCGCCCGAGAGTCCGAAGTAGAACTCAAGAGGGCGGCCCAAGAGCTGGTCGACCCGCTGGTGCGGGTTGAGCGCGTTATCGGCCATCTGGAAAACGAACTGGATCTTCTGTAATTGCCGGCGCTCACGCTGCCGCAGGCTGGGCTTCAGTGGCTGGCCCTTGAGCAGTACATCACCTTGCATGGCGGGGAGCAGTCCTGAAATCACCCGGGCAAGTGTTGATTTGCCGCATCCGGACTCGCCGATCACGCCCAGTGAGCGACCCTGTCCGACGGCGACATGAACATCCCGAAGCACCTTGACGGTGTGCCCGCTCGCATGTTTTCTCCCGTAGCCCGCAGTCAGATCTTTCACCTCAAGTGCAGGTACGTCTTGTCTTGTTTCTTCTGGGCTTTCCGGCCTCAGGGTGCTGTCCGGAGGCGGGCGCACAGCACCGATCAGCTGGCGTGTATAGCGATGCTGCGGGCGGTTGAGGATATCATCGACGGTGCCGTATTCCTCAACCTCACCGGCATAGAGTACGACGATGCGATCTGCGATCTGAGCCACGATGGAAAGGTCATGGGTCACGTAAAGTGCGGCGGCGCCTTCCTGGCGGATGACGTCCTTGAATGCCTTGAGTACCTCGATCTGCGTGGTCACATCCAGTGCCGTGGTGGGCTCATCCAGAACCAGCAGGTCAGGCTTGCCGCACAGGGCCATCGCGGCCATGAGCCGCTGCAACTGACCGCCTGAGACCTGATGCGGGTAGCGCCTGCCCAGGTGATCCGGGTCTGGCAGGCCCAGGGCACGGTAGAGGTCGGTTGCACGCCGGTCGGCCTCGGCCTGGGAGAGCTGTCCGTGGAGCACGGAGGCTTCGGTCACCTGTGCCCCGATCCTGAGCGCGGGATTGAAGGCTGCGGCGGCACTTTGTGCAAGGTAGGCGACCCGTTGTCCGCGAAGTCTTCGTTTCTCATCCGCCGGCATGGCAAGGATGTCGTCTCCGTTGAGCCGGACTTCACCTGCCCGGAACTCCAGGCCCGGCTTGGCGTACCCCAGGGTCGACAATGCGAGGGTGGTCTTGCCGGAACCGGACTCGCCGATCAATGCCAGGACCTCGCCTGCATCGAGCTGCAGGCTTACACCATTGATGACAGGCGCCGGACTGGCCCCACCGCCCGCAGCCTCGATGACTAGGTTGTCGATTTCCAGGAGCGCGGGCATCAGATGATTTTCTCCGCAAGCTTGCCGCCGTGGTGGGCGGAGATGTCGTCGACGACCAGGTTGAGGGCAACGGTCAGGCTGGCAATGGCAAGGGCCGGGATCAGGGGTGCGATGGCCCCGTAGGGCAGTCCGGCCAGGTTTTCCCTGACCATGCTGCCCCAGTCGGATTGCGGCGGCTGCACGCCCAGCCCGAGAAAGCTCAGGCCCGAGAGAAACAGGATGATGTAGACGAAACGCAGGCCAAAATCGCTTGCCATGGGCAGGATCATGCCGGGCAGAACCTCGCGGCGGATGATCCATCCGAGTCCCTCACCGCGCACCCGCGCAGCATCGACGAAATCGCTGACCATGATGTCCAGTCCGAAGGCGCGCGCAATCCGGAACACGCTGGATGCGTAAATCAGGCTGGTGAGGGCGATCAGCACTGGGAGGGAACTGCCGTATGCGGAGATCACGACCATGCCCAGCATGATGGTCGGCATGGACAGTACGGCATCATTGAGACGGCTGAGCGAACTGTCCAGGACCCGGCCTCCTGCGGCTGCCGCGATGCCAAGTGTTATACCGATGAGGTAGGCCAGCAGGGTGGAGAGCAGCGAGATTCCGATCGTCGTGCGGGCTCCGTAGAGCAGCCTCGAAAGGGTGTCGCGACCCAGGTAGTCTGTGCCCAGGTAGGCAACGTCCCCCGGGGGCAGGAAGTCGGTGGCAGGATAGGGATCATCCAGACCGGGCTCGATGAAAAGTGCCTCGTCCAGGAATTCCGCCTCGTGGAAGGGGGCCACCCAGGGTCCGATGAAGACCATGGTAATCCAGAACAGGATGACGACGATTCCGGTCTTGCCGGCGCCGGAAAACTCCAGACTGCGCCTCGGCTGTTCCCCGGATATGGCACCGGTGTGCCCGCTGTCCCCCAATGGGTTGTTCACAGGGGTACTCATTGAGGGTAGCGAAGCCGGGGATTGGACAGGATCGAGGCCAAGTCGGCAATGAAGACCAGCAGGATGTATGCGCTGCAGAAAATCATGGCACAGGCCTGCACGAGGGGCAGGTCGCGGGTCTGCACCGCATCGACCATCAGTTTGGCAAGACCTGGGTAGGCGAAGATGGTTTCAACGATCACCACCCCGCTGATCAGGTAGGCCAGGTTCAGGGCGATCACGTTGACGATGGGTCCGACGGCATTGGGCAGTGCATGGTGCAGGACAATCCTCCTGCGCGGCAGTCCCTTGAGGACGGCCATCTCGATGTAGGGTGAACTCATGACGTTGAGAACACTGGCCCGGGTCATGCGTATGATCTGTGAGGATGCCACGATCACCAGGGTCAGGGTCGGCAGGGCCAGCGTCTTGAGCAGGGCCATCCCAGTTTCCGTCCCGCTGACGTAGGCGGTCGCCGGAAGCCAGCCCAGGTACACGGCAATGACCAGCACCAGGGCGGTGGCCACCAGGAACTCCGGAACGGATACTAGGCCCAGGGTGCTCAGCGTGATGCTGCGATCCAGGCGGGTTCCAGGGTATGTGGCCGCCGCGAGTCCCAGCCCCAGGGAAAGCAGCACGGCGATCAGAGCAACCGCACCGGCAAGCTGTACGGTGTTGATCAGACGCGGCGCGATCATCTCGGAGATCGGTGTGCCGCCGGTCCCGGCGCCCGCGCCAGCCTTGGAAACACCGAGATCCCCGCTCAGGAGATCACCCAGCCACAGGAAGTAACGCACGTAGGCGGGCTGGTCGAGACCGAGCGTGCTGCGAAGGGCCGCCAGGGATTCCGGTGTGGCCATCTGTCCCAGAATGATGCTCGCGACATCCCCCGGCAGGACGCTGGTACCAAGAAAAATCAGCACCGAGACCACGATCAGGGTGATCAGGCCGGTGGCTATCCGGTGCAGGACGGCGCGGATCAGCATGTGCGCATCGGCCTGCAGTTCGGGCTCACTCGCTCATCCAAGCAAATTCAACCCACTCGTAGGCTCCCATCGCACCCAGCGGGACCACGGGAATGCCATGAATCCTGTCACTGACGCCATCGAGGATGTTGATGTGGCAGGGGATGACCATGCCACTGCCCTCGTGCACGAGGCGCTGCATTTCACAGAGCATCTCGTAACGCCGGGCGGGGTCAGTTTCGGCCAGTTGCATCTGCAGCAGTTCGCCGAACCGTGGGTTGTTCCAATACGTGTCGTTCCACGCGGCACCCGGTGCAAACTGGATGGCAAGCATGGAATTGGCCGTCGGTCGCATGTTCCAGGAAACCACGTTCATTGGCTCCTTCATCCAGACGGCTCCCCAGTACCCGTCAGTCGGGACCTGCCGAATGGACAGGTCGAAACCGATTTTCTTCAGGTTGGCCTGCATCAGCAGACAGGTTT
>VXPJ01000067.1:936-3977 GCA_009839635.1 Pseudomonadota bacterium | reverse complement strand
CCCCCACAGGCAGACAGAACACACAGGAACAATAAACAGGTGAATGCTGGTCTCACAGAACCCCCTCTTGTTGTTATTAATGAAGTCCGGCAAAAATGCCGCGTCTTTGCTAACAACACTAGAAAATAGGAAGTCCCTGCTCATTCACCCAGGCACCGGGAACGCCCAACGCCATGAAGGGCTATGGTATTTGGCAGGTAACCGACTTAGCAGGATTCCCAGCCGACGTTAGCAGGGGGCACTATACCACCTGCTTTACCAGTCGTTAATTATTTTGGCAGGACTATGGGGAAAGACGGGTTCAGAGGGTGTACGAGAACAGCAGAACGCGTTCGCCCTTGATACAGCATCGAAGCTGCCTGCAAGCCTTCCTTGCATGCCGCTCAATTTCGTGAAGGCCGGGCTTATTTCTGAAATACCAGATAGGCTGCAAGGCCCACCAGGATGACCGCGAAGATTTTCTTGAAGTTTGCCGTGGCGACATGCTCAAGCAGGTACGGGCCGATCTGTGCACCCAGCAGCCCGCCGAGGCCGAGGGCAATCGCCACCCGATAATCCACATTGTCGAGCCTGCCGTGCGCAAACAGTGCCGACAGCGAGATAATCAGGATTGCCAGAAACGAGGTGCCGACCGCCTTTTGCGCGGTATATCCGAGGGTGATGAGCAACGGCACCATCAAAAATCCGCCGCCCAGCCCCGTAAATGATGCACCTACTCCGACCAAGATGCCGGACAAGATGAATAACGTATAGTTCAGAGCCATTGATCGCCTCCCGGTCAAAAGTCTTCTGTCACGACGACAGGCCCTGACCTGCTAAAGGCCCGTCATGCTACCCGGGGCTGCAGCACACCCCAGTAGTGGTTGGCAGGTCGCGCTAGATATCCAGCACATCCCGCATGTCGAAAAGTCCCGGACCCCGGCCTGACACCCAGGCGGCAGCGCGCAAGGCTCCCTGAGCAAAGTTCATCCGGCTGGAAGCACGATGCGTGACTTCGATGCGCTCGCCCTCCCCGGAAAACATGACCGTGTGCTCACCCACAATGTCCCCGGCCCGGATGGTTTCAAAACCAATGGTTTTACGGTCGCGCTTGCCGGTATGGCCCTGCCGGCCAAAGACCGCGCAGTCCGCCAGTTTTCGCCCGAGACGCTCAGCCACCACCTCACCCATGCGCAACGCGGTTCCTGAAGGCGCATCCACCTTGTCGCGGTGGTGTGCCTCGATAATCTCGATGTCGTAGTCATCGCGCAGGGTATCGGCAGCTACCTGCAACAGCTTCAGGCACAGGTTCACCCCGACGCTCATGTTCGGTGCATACACGATGGAGATGTCCTGGCTGGCCTGCTGCAGTTCCTGTACCTGGTGCTCGTCCAGGCCAGTCGTGCCGATGACCATGGATTTGCCATGCCTGCGACAGCTGTCCAGTGACCGCATCGTGCATTCGGGCACGGTGAAGTCGATCAGGATATCGAAATCCCCGCATTGGCTTTCGAGGTCATGGCCGATGATCACGCCCGTAGCCCCCACTCCGGCCACCTCTCCGGCATCACGCCCGACCGTGTCTGCCGCAGACGCCTCGAATGCGGCACCCAAGCGAGTCCGTTCATCTCCCACACAGGCCTGCACCAGCGTCTTTCCCATTCGACCTGCAGCCCCATTGATCCCAAGCGTAAGCATTCCACTGTCCCCACGAAATATCACTCGCACGATTATACATTCCGTGCCGCACCAGCGGTGCGGTCACTTTCCACGGGTACTGGGGATACGATGCAGGGATGTCCGGGCCAGTCGCAGACTGATGTCAATGCGACCAGAACTTGAGCTCGTCAAAGAAACTTTTCACGTCATCGGTCCAGGAGTGTGAACGCGGGCTGTGGCGATTGCCACCCCTGTCAACGTCCTGGGAGAATTTCTCGAGCAGCTCCTTCTGGTGCTTGCTGAGGTTGACGGGGGTCTCGACAACGATCGAGCAGATCAGATCGCCCGGTGTGTTGCCACGTACGGGCCGCACGCCCTTGGTGCGCAGGCGAAACAGCCGCCCGGTCTGGGTTTCGGCTGGAACCTTGAGCTTGACCTTGCCTTTCAGGGTGGGAACTTCCACCTCGCCGCCCAGCGCAGCCATACTGAAACTGATTGGAACTTCACAGTGCAAATCACTGTTTTCTCTTGTAAAAAGCTCATGGGGGCGCACGTAGATCTGTACGTACAGATCCCCCGGCGGGCCGTTGTTCGTGCCCGCTTCACCCTCACCCGACAGGCGAATCCGGTCACCGCTGTCGACACCTGCCGGCACCTTCACGGAGAGCTTTTTCGTAATACGCCTTCGCCCGGTGCCTCGGCAATAGTCACACGGCACCCGGATGGTCTTGCCCTGGCCGCGGCATCGGGGACAGGTTTGCTGGATCGAAAAAAAGCCCTGCTGCATGCGGACCTGTCCTGCACCGCCACAGGTGCTGCATTCTTCTACCGAGGTGCCCGGTGCCGCCCCGGAACCGTCGCATTCCGTACAGGTGGACTGGCGCGGGATCTCCAAGTTCGACTCGGTGCCGAACACCGCCTCCTCCAGGCTGATCTCAAGGTCATGCTGGAGATCGGAACCCCGGTACATGCGCTGCGAGGAACCGCGGCCAGTGCCAAAGATATCGCCGAAAATATCGCCGAAAATGTCACTGAAATCCGCGGTGCTGCCAGCGGTTCCGCCCTGCACCCCGGCATGGCCGAACTGGTCATAGGCCTGGCGCTTGCGGGCATCGCCCAGAATCTCGTAGGCCTCTTTCGCTTCCTTGAACTTTCGTTCGGCCTCCCGGTCCCCGGGGTTGCGGTCCGGATGGTATTTCATGGCGAGCCGGCGGTACGCCTTTTTCAGCCCGCCTGAATCCGCGGAGCGGTCAACGCCAAGAACTTCGTAATAATCTCTCTTGCTCATCACCTATCCGAAAATACGAAAGTCCCGGGTGGACCCAACGCACCCCGGCCCCCGGCACGCCCGGAATGCGGATAAGGAAAAAACCTGTCGCCCGGCGCGACCGGGACCGGCCGAC
>VXPJ01000067.1:0-926 GCA_009839635.1 Pseudomonadota bacterium | reverse complement strand
GCCGTTCAAAACCCAAATTATTTATTATTCTTTTTTTTTCCACCCACCACCCCCAAACCCCCCCCCGCCCGCGCCCCCCCCCCCCCCCCCCCACCCCCGGAACGCCCTGATTCCGTATCAGGAAAAAACGTGTCGCGCGGCGCTACAGGTACCGGCAGACCGTACCCGGGCGCGCACCAGTCTCAGGATTTCTTGCCGTCGTCCACTTCCTCGAACTCGGCGTCAACCACATCCTCCCGACCGGCGCCACCTCCGGCATCGGTCGCACCACCCGGGTCTGCGGACGGTGCATCTGCACCGGCGGCACTGGCCTGGGCATACATGCGCTCGGCCAGCTTGCCCGAGGCCTCGGCCAGGGCCTGGGTCTTGGTTTCAATGACCTCCTGGTTGTCCTTGTCCAGCACATCCTTCAGGTCCTTGATGGCATTCTCGATCTGCAGGCGCTCTTCCTGCTCGACCTTGTCACCCATCTCCGCCAGGGATTTCTCCGTGGCATGGATCATCTGGTCTGCCTGGTTTCTCGCACCCACGAGCGCGCTGAACTTCTTGTCCTCTTCTGCATGCGCCTCGGCGTCCTTGACCATCTTTTCAATCTCGTCATCGGACAGGCCGCTGGATGCTTTGATCACGATCGACTGTTCCTTTCCGGTCGCCTTGTCCTTGGCGGACACGTTCAGGATGCCGTTGGCATCAATATCGAAGGTCACCTCGATCTGGGGCATGCCGCGCGGGGCCGGCGGAATGTCCGTCAGGTCGAAGCGCCCCAGCGACTTGTTCGCCGTGGCCTGCTCGCGCTCCCCCTGCAATACATGCACGGTGACGGCCGTCTGGTTGTTCTCCGCCGTCGAGAATTCGGGCGGGGGATTGGTCGGGAGCGTGGTGTTTTTCTCGAGACGCCGGGTCATCACCCCGCCCCGGGGCTCGCT
>VXPJ01000118.1 GCA_009839635.1 Pseudomonadota bacterium | reverse complement strand
ACAGCGAGCAGGCCATGGCCCGGGGTGTTGCTGCAATTGCCTGGGAGCCTGGCCCCCAGGCCCAAGAGGATTGTTTGCGAGACGACTTGCCCTGTATCCGGATCCCTGACCTGCAACAACAGATCGGGCCCATCGCACGGCGGTTTTTCAGAAATCCCTCGCGGCACATTCATGTAGTCGGTGTAACGGGCACAGACGGGAAAACTTCCGTCAGCCAGTTTCTAGCACAGGCCTTTGCGCAACTGGGAATCTCCTGTGGAGTGGTTGGAACATTGGGATATGGCATTCATCCGGACCTCGAACCTGAAGCCTGCACCACTCCCGACGCCATCCGTATGCAGGCCCTGCTGCATGGTTTCTTCGAGAAGGAGACCCCACAAGTGGTTGTCGAAGCCTCGTCCCATGGCCTCAAGCAGGGGAGATTGAATGGCGTGGACGTGGACACGGCAATCTTTACGAACCTGGGTCACGACCACATGGACTATCACCCAAGTCTGGAAGATTACAAAAATTCCAAACGCATTCTGTTTCGGGTTGCAGGTTTGCAGCATGCAATCATCAATGTTGATGATGCATTCGGCCGCAAGCTGGCGGAAGAGGCAGGTAGCCACACCAGGGTCGTCCCGTATTCCTGCAGCATGCGCCTTGCTGGCAAGGAACCCCATGTTTACGCAAGCAACGTGTCTGCTTCGCAAAAAGGGACCGTGATCGAGATTGACTCGAGTTGGGGTTCGGGTGTCATTGACACCAGGCTTTGCGGGAAATTCAATGTCAGTAATCTGCTGGCCGTGACAGGAGCGTTGCTGGCAAATGGTCATGCACTGGATGAAGTCATCGCTGCCGTATCCCGCGTGAAAACCGTGCCTGGAAGAATGGAACGGGTCCAGGGAGGTCGAGATGCACCGAGTGTGCTCGTGGATTACGCGCATACCCCCCAGGCCTTGTCCAGTGTTCTGCAGGTGCTGCGCGAAACGTGCAGCGGCAGGCTCTGGTGTGTGTTCGGCTGCGGAGGCGACCGGGATTCCGGCAAACGCAAGTACATGGCCCAGGCGGTGGAGTCCTTGGCCGATCATGCGGTGGTCACCGATGACAATCCTAGGTTCGAAGATCCAAACGACATTGTGCAGGATGTGGTCGCGGGATTCAGTCCTGCTGCCAGCTATTCCGTGATTCATGATCGCAAACAGGCCATCGCCCATGCGATACATCAGGCGAAACCCGGCGACACCGTGCTGATTGCGGGCAAGGGCCATGAAACCCTGCAGATCATCGAAGGCAAGCGTCTGCCGTTCGATGACCGGAAAACGGCGGCTGACTGCCTGGGGGAATACCTGGCATGAGGTTTACACTTGGCGAGATTGCACGGATTACGAAAGGCCAGTTGGTCGGCCAAGACACGCTCGTGTCCAGCCTGTCCATCGATACGAGGACATTGCACCAGGGAGACCTGTTCATCGCCCTGGTGGGTGAAAGGTTTGACCCGCATGAGCTGATCGCTGCCGGGCATGCGAAACTCGCGGGCGCTTTGCTGGTCGAGCATGCACTGGATGTGCCCAACCCGCAGATTGTCGTGCGCAGAACCCCTGCAGCCCTGCAGGACCTGGCCAAGGCATGGCGTGCAAAATTCAAGGTGCCGGTGGTTGGCATCACCGGCTCCAATGGCAAGACTTCCGTCAAGGAGCTGACCCGGGAGATCCTGAGCACCCAGGGCGACGTACTGGCCACTCAGGGAAACCTGAACAACCACATCGGTGTGCCGCTGACACTGCTGGGTCTGAATGAGAGCCATCGTCACGCGGTGATCGAGATGGGCGCCAATCATGCGGGTGAAATCGAGAATCTAACTAGGATCGCAAGTCCTGACATCGGCGTGATCAGCAACATCGGGCCCGCACATCTGGAGGGGTTCGGTTCGCTGGAGGGCGTGGCACGGGCGAAAGCGGAACTGTACCGCTACATGAATCCGCGGGGCATTGCCGTGGTCAATGCCGATGAGCCGTATCTGCCTTTGTGGCGTGAAGACATCGGCACACGTCGGCAGGTTTCATTCGGGATCCGGCAGGATGCAGATGTCACTGGCGAAAAAACGGACTCACGCAAGGTTAGGATTCGAACGCCGACGGGAGAAATACACACAACCCTGCAGGTCCCCGGACAACATGGACTGTACAACGCACTTGCTGCTGCTGCAGTTTGTACGGGTCTCGAGATCGGGCTTGAAGATATCCGAACCGGCATTGAATCCGCAAAGCCCGTACCCGGGCGCCTTGTACGGCTCGAAGGAATCCATGGTGCGTGTGTCCTGGACGATACCTACAACGCCAATCCCGCCTCGCTGTCCGTTGCGCTCGATGTGCAGGCACAGGAGCCCGGTGCACACTGGCTGGTACTTGGAGACATGGGTGAACTGGGTGGAGAAAGCATCGCCCTGCATAAAAAAGCCGGAATCATGGCCAGGAAATCCGGTATCGCACGCCTGCTGGCGGTCGGCAAGCTGGCTGCCCATGCGGTGGAGACATTTGGTCAGGATGGCGAGCATTTCTTGGAGCACCGGGAAATCATTGAAGTTTTGCGCAATGAACTGGACGATCAGGTCTGTGTATTGGTGAAAGGTTCGCGCGCCATGCACCTGGAAAAGGTTATAGAAGGTATCCGGGCACGTGCCCCTGCTGACTTGGGAGGCAGTCACAAAGAACATGCTGCTTGAACTGTTTGAGTATCTGGAAAGCTTCCATTCTGGATTCAATGTCTTCCAGTATCTGACCCTGCGTTCGATCCTGGCCGTGCTGACTGCCCTGGTTATCTGCTTTGTGACGGCACCCGTCATGATCCGCAAGCTAAGTGACTACAAGGTGAGTCAGAACGTCAGGGATGACGGGCCGCAGACCCACCATGCTAAGGCAGGTACGCCGACCATGGGCGGCGTGTTCCTGCTGTTTGCGATTTTCCTGAGCGCGATCCTGTGGAGTGATATGACCAACCGGTACGTGTGGTTTGTGCTGGCCACAACATTTTTGTTTGGTCTGGTCGGTGCTGTAGATGACATCAAGAAACTGCTGGGCGGATCGAGCCAGGGGCTGACTGCAAAAAGCAAGTATTTCTGGCAGTCGGTCATCGGGATTGGTGTCGCTCTGCTGTTGTTCTATACGGCAGAGAGCTCCGTCGAATACAGTCTGTATGTTCCCTTTTTCAAGAATGTGATCATCCCCCTGGGCGCCTGGTTCGTGGTACTCACGTACATCGTCATCGTGGGTACCAGCAATGCAGTGAACCTGACCGATGGGCTGGATGGCCTGGCCATCATGCCGGTGGTCATGGTGGCTGGCACCCTCGGCATATTTTCGTATCTGAGCGGTAACCTGAATTTTTCGAGTTATCTTGCCATTCCGTATTTGCCGCTTGCCGGAGAACTGGTGGTGTTCTGTGGCGCAGTGGTTGGTGCCGGGCTGGGATTTCTCTGGTACAACGCGTACCCCGCACAGGTGTTTATGGGCGACGTCGGTGCACTGTCGCTCGGCGCGGCATTGGGGCTGCTGGCCGTACTGGTGCGCCAGGAGATCGTGCTGATGATCATGGGCGGTCTTTTTGTCGTGGAAACCGTTTCCGTAATGATCCAGGTCGCGTCTTACAAGCTCACAGGCAAAAGGGTTTTTCAGATGGCGCCCCTGCACCATCATTTTGAGATGGGAGGTTCACCGGAACCCCGGGTGATCGTACGCTGCTGGATCATTACGTTCGTACTCGTGCTGATCAGTCTGGCAACCCTGAAGATCCGATAATGTCATGGCACTCGCACTGCAAGAACAGATGATGGAAGACGCTCACGAACGAATTGTTGTCGGGCTTGGCAGGACCGGCCTGTCGGTTGCACGTCACTTGCACAGACGAGGTATTTCCTTCGCCATGGCGGACACCCGGGACCAGCCTCCCGGGCTCGCTGCTTTCAGGCAGGAATTTCCGCATCTGGACATCTGCACGGGAGCCTTGCCAGAGCAGTGGTTTGCAGCAGCCAGCCAGATCATTCTGAGCCCCGGCGTGGATACAAGA
>VXPJ01000032.1 GCA_009839635.1 Pseudomonadota bacterium | reverse complement strand
TTGTTGCACCTACTTGGAGGCGAACTGCATCAAGATGCGGCGGAGCCATGCCCAAAATCTAACTCCAGGATGACCTCCTCGTCCCAACCTCGGGCCCGAATCGCCAAGTTCCTCGGTCGAATCGTCCATATCGACCACCGGATACGGAAATCGATCACCTGTAGCTGCGTGCTCAAGGTACAGACAGCCTGGATTGCACTGTACCTCGAAGTCATTGTCCATCATCCCTGTTGCGAAATGATATGTCTGAACTCCTGGATTGCCGATTCCGACTGGCCGCACAACCATGCTTAGGAACTGTGACACCATCATGCCAGCCGCGCAAAGTCCGAAGCCAAAAACATTTTCGTTCATTCGCAGTATATGGTTACGCGGCAACCCCTGGATGTAACTTGGGTCATCAAGAAAGCCCTGTCGCTCCAAAGTTACATTGGCCGGATCGAACTGACCGAGACACTCCAAGCACGCTCTACCCGAGACAGCCACATGCGCGCCCCATTCGGCACTCCTCATCGTCCCGTCAGACTTGACGCGGACATGCACCCCACCATCGACAACGGGTATGTGGTGCGCGTATGCCAACATGTTCAGCACTTGCCTCGGCCAAGGTCGATCAACACAACTAAACAAAACGTCGCAGTCTAATGCTGCCGCTTGCCCCCTCTCTCTCGTCACCGACTTCTTGTGTACTCTTACATCAACCTGATCAGCAGTCGCGTGCTTGTATATGTGCTCTCCTGCCACATCCACTTTATATCTACCGATGTCATCTACAGTCGCATGAACAAGTCGGTCCAAATTATGTTCTTCGACTCTATCGAAATCGATCAGGCTAATCGTCTGAACGCCCATTCGAGCCAGACTCTCCGCCACGATTGCCCCGACGCTTCCAAGACCCACTACGCCGCAGTGCAGCCGGGCCAAAATATTTTGTTTATCCTCTCCCCACGCTGAATACGTTCTTTTCAACACTTCCTTGAACTCCGGCTTGGGTGCTAGTTTTTCCATGAAAGTCACGTCAAAATCATTGCCGACGACGCGAACACTTCCGCACCATCGCCGTTTGTACTGCCGTCGCCCAACGCGATTCCAGAACCGTGCGCTCAGTGCTCCGTCGGTTCCCATAGTCAGGCCAACCAGTGGAAGTCCCGTTCCCCCAAGAATCGAAGGTACCGTGCTCTCCTCTGTACACACGTCCTGTTGGCTCATTCCTTGCCATCCAGGCGTAAAATGGCTATGTATAAATGCGATGCCAGCGTTCCTCGACATTGCCGTCTCAGCGACTCTTTCTAGGTAGTGAGCCCGGAAACTAGCACCACCATGAAGGCGTCTCTCATCGGTAGTCGGAAGAATGACCTCCGTCAGCACTGCGGTTGTTCGCGTGCGTCCTGTACTCGGTTTCCACATTGCGAAGCACAGGTCCTCCTGATATCTGCCACGGCGTATGTGCTGTAGAAGATGTTTCTGAAGGGCAGCAGCGACTTCGGACTCCATGACCACGCTGTAATCAACTGAACTCACTGAGATTCCCACAGCGCACGTATGTACTCCATATACCGTAACGCATTCTTGCCACCCGATGACCAGTTGGGAAACGGTCTACTCCAATATTGCCAGTTGTCATCGAAATGTTTACTGTGCTTCGAGCTCGGATGTATGTGCCCATGCGGATGCGGCCCTTCTGGGTTGTTCGTATGAATCAACTTGTGAATGTGCGGCCCGCCCGGCGGTGAAAGCGCAAAATCTGGCGGTACCACAATTCCAAGATCCACCTTCAGACCCTCGAATTTGCCGCTTGGGACGCAATACATCGGGATCATCACGTGGTCGTCACCTAACTCCACCACGTTTACTTCCACATCACGCAACTGCTTAACGAACAAAGGCGCTCCAACGATCATTGATTGAGTCCTCAACCCGCTAATTGCGAAACGCCCTTCTCACCAGTGTAGTGCCCGACAAAGGTCGCTCCAACGAACAGTTCGATGGGCTGTTCACCCTTATCCTTGTACTTTATTCTCTCCCCGTCCTTAATCTGAACCAGGTAGTTGCAGTCTGGATCAAGACCACCTAACTGCAAAATCTCGTTCGCTGTCATAGGGTTCTTGGGCGCCTCATATGACTCGTTGTCGACCTTAATCGTGATCGGTCCCAACACCGGTTCCTCCTCCGGTGGCTCCCAGACGATTTCTACATCTCTCAAACATTTCTTGACCTTTTCAACAGACTCCACAACTTCCTTCGGCTGCTCTGCAACAGCCTCTGGTTTGAGAAAGAGATCAAAGGCAGTAACTGCCACCAGGCTAAAGCGTACGGCCCAGCCTTGATCTGTCTTCAAAATAATCCACGTAGGTCGGTCCACTTCCTCTTTTCCGTCTTCCGACACTGGAGCCTTAGCCCCCTCAAGTTTCAGGGTTTCAGCGATTGACGCGGCATCAAACTTGTTAACGCCCTTTAGGCTGCGCAGTAGCCCGTTCCCGTCGTCGTCGAGCAGCAACAACCCCCAGCAGAGATCGTCAGAAACCGACACTTTTGTGATTTTCAATTGTGACATTCGTCATCTCCTTGGTTCGTTGCTTTGCTCAGCACGAACCGTGACCGGGCAAAGCGTTTACAATTACAGTAAATTATGACAAAATGTAAACCGTCCAGTCAACGGACATTCAGGACTGCGACATGATCGGAGTACGACTCAAGCTTGCTCGGACGGCGACCGGGTTCTCACTGCGCGGCTTAGCTGCTGCGATCAGCCACTGCGTCTCAGCGCAGTCCATAGGCAAGTACGAACGCAACGAGGCAATGCCAAGCAGCAGCACCCTCATTGCGCTCGCTAACGCCCTACACACTACGGTCGAGTACCTCCTCGGTGACCCCGATCTCGTCCTCGACGATCTTGAGTTCAGAAAGAACGGATTCATCAGCAAGCGCGAGGAAGCCCAGGTGGAAGCCACCGTGCTCGTCTACTTGGAGCGGTATCTCGCTGTGGAGGACATCCTACAGCTGCAGAGCATCCGTTGGGACGTCCCGCGGGATGTGCCTTACCCGGTTTTCCACAGTTCCATTGAGGCAGATCGAGCTGCCGATGCTCTCCGCTACTACTGGGGACTCGGCCATGAACCGATTCCTAACCTTGTTGAATTGCTCGAGGAACGCGGGATAAAGATATTCGCGTTTCCCCTCGGGGGCCTTGGTGGCCTGGCAGCGCGAGCACGTCGGCCTAGGCTACCACCTGTCCCGATAGTCGTTGTTAATGCTGAGGACTGGGGCGAGCGCCAGCGGTTTACACTTGCACACGAACTTGGTCACATCGTCCTTGATATCTCCCCAGACCTTGATGCTGAACGAGTAGCGCACCGCTTCGCCGGCGCCATGCTCATGCCTGCTAAGTCGCTTTGGCTAGAGGTTGGCAAACACCGCAGCTCCATCCCGCTCGGTGAATTGCTTGCCTTGAAGCACGTCTTCGGCGTCAGCATACAGGCGTTAACTTACCGTTGCCGCGAACTCGACATCATTAATCAAACGACCTATCGTGCCCTATTCAATGAGTTCGAACGACTCGGGTGGCGCACGCATCCCTTTAAGGAATATGGCGCCATGGACGGGGAACGACCGAACCGGTTTAATCGGCTTTGTCTGCGCGCTCTTGCTGAGGGTGCTATCAGCGAGGCCAAAGCAGCTGAAATTCTGGACGTTGGAATGACCGAAGTAAGTAACTATATGCGCGGCACATTGTCATCATCATTGGAGGTGGAGTGATGAACAGCTGTTGCCGGGTCATGGTCGGACGTTCTAGGACTGTTCAAATGGAGCCCATAACCGGACTTGAACCGGTGACCTCTTCCTTACCAAGGAAGTGCTCTACCGTCTGAGCTATATGGGCTATGAACGTACGTGCAATTGTAGCCAGTACGGATACAGGCTGTGGTAATTTCTGACTCTTTGCAAAAAGACCTGAGATTCCGACAACTTGTGCAGTATACAACTGTATTGTGACAGCATGGAGCGGGTGATCGGGATCGAACCGACATCATCAGCTTGGAAGGCTGAGGTTCTACCATTGAACTACACCCGC
>VXPJ01000149.1 GCA_009839635.1 Pseudomonadota bacterium | reverse complement strand
GTGAACTCATGCTCATAGTATGGGAACTCAGTAGGATCAATTCCCTTCTGTCTCAGGAAGCCTGAAAACATCCGACCCGTTGAGATATCAGGCATCATCTTGTCTGGTAAGACAAAGCCTTGGTCTTCGAATGGAGCATACAGGTTCAGGTAAATTTCATTCAGCATGGAAAAATGTGTGTGAGGGACTTTCTGACGGTTGATTAGGTATCGCTTGATATGAATGGGGATGTGGTCGGCAACCTGCCCGCTCATCCAGTCAAACACCCATTTTGAAACACGAACCGCAAATTCAGGAGAAGCCCACTGGCCCAGATTGATTGCCACTTGTGGATGAACCCAGGTACCTCTAGCCTGGTTTGGCCCCCTGTATATTGTTTGTACAATTTGGTCCCTTGGAATTCCAAGGGACTTGCATAATTCTTCTAGAAAATCGCTGGTCGATTTATTTTGTAAATAGTTAGAAAGCTCTTTGCCTGCCTTTTTACACAACGCAGTGGCATTGATATATCCATCTCGCGGGCGTTGCGCGATGATCTCACCATCTATTTGGTGCTCAATGAAGAGGACTCCCTGAGGGGGCAGTAAGTGCTTTTTCATCACGCCCTCTTGTGAACACAGAAGGCATTTCGGGACACGTAGGGTGAGAGCTTAATGGCCTTATCGGCCATCCCATAGCCAGAAACGTGACCGTAAACCACTATCGCAACGGCATGTATCTTATGCAAATCCTTAAATATCCCCAGACAAGGTAACTGAGTAAGCGATAGAACGTGTATCACAAACTGCCCTTGGTGGACGGGATTTCCCCCTCCAGGCGATCATCCAGACTTGAGGCCATGCGAAGCGCACGCCCGAAGGCCTTGAACACGGTCTCGGCGATGTGGTGGGAGTTGTCCCCCGAGATGTTGTCGACGTGCAGGGTGACCCCGGCATGGTTGACGAAGCCCTGGAAGAACTCGTGCGTGAGATCGACATCGAAGTCCCCGACCCTGGCACGCGGGAAGCTCACCCGGAACTCAAGGCCCGGACGCCCGGAAAAATCCACCACCACCCTGGAGAGCGCCTCATCGAGCGGCACGTAGGCGTGCCCGTAGCGCTTGATGCCCTGCTTGTCGCCTATCGCCTTGGCAAAGGCCTGGCCGAGCACGATGCCGACATCCTCGACGGTGTGGTGCGCATCGATCTCGAGATCGCCTTTTGCCTCGATGTCGAGATCCAGCATGCCGTGGCGGGCCACCTGGTCGAGCATGTGCTCGAAAAACGGCAGGCCGGTCTCGAGTTTCGACTGGCCGCGCCCGTCGAGGTCCAGGCAGATCTTGATCTGTGTCTCGCGGGTAGTGCGTTCAACACTGGCGGATCGCGTGCTCACGGCGGAAGGTCCAGGAAAGGGTTCAGAGAAAAGTGGTTGTGTATTGCCAGTAATTAAACTTCGAGCCAGAACGTCACCGGCCCGTCGTTGACCGAGTGCACCTGCATGCAGGTACCAAATATACCGGTTTGCACTTTAGCACAGTTTATCTTGAGATTGTCTGAAAAACGATCAAACAACTCGGCGGCACGCGAAGGCTCCGCGGCTTTCGAGAAGCTTGCCCGCAGGCCCTTGCGGGTGTCTGCAGCGAGCGTGAACTGGGGCACGAGCAGCATCTCGCCGCGCACATCCATGACGCTTTGATTCATGCGGCCGGTGCCGTCATCGAACAGGCGGTAGGCAAGGACTTTCTCCGCCATGCGAGAAAGGGTCTGCGCATCGTCGTCTTGTTGCAGGGCCGCATAGACCAGCAGTCCCGCACCGATGCTGGCCACGGTATTCTCCTCGACAACAACGCTTGCGCTTTGTACCCGTTGCAGCAGTGCGATCATTTCAGAATCGAATGAGGGGTGGTGTGCATGAATTCAAAGACCGTGCGGTTCAAGTTTGTGTGAGCTTTTGTACGGCACGCACCAGCGCATCGACGATCTCGGGCTCGGCCGCCGAATGCCCCGAGGTGGGACAGACCACGAACTCGGCCTCGGGCCAGGCCTCGTGCAGGGCGAAGGCCTGCTCGATCGGGCACACCATGTCGTAGCGCCCGTGCACGATGACGCCGGGGATGTCCCTGAGCCTGTGGGCATCCTCGAGCAGCTGGTTTTCACGCAGGAAGGAGTCGTGCATGAAGTAATGGCATTCGATCCGGGCCAGGCTCAGGGCCGTGGCCTCGTCCGAGAAATGCTTGATCACCGACTCCTTGGGTTTGAGGTTCGAGGTGCTGCCCTCCCACAGCGACCAGGCGCGGGCCGCCTCGCCCCGAACATCCGGATCCTCGGAGGTGAGGCGCCGGTAGTAGGCACTGACCATGTCACCTCGCTCGTCTTCCGGGATGACCCTGACGTATTGCTGCCACAACTCGGGATGGATGCGGCCTGCCCCGTCCTGGTAGAACCACTGGATGTCCTGCCTGCGGCACAGGAAGATGCCGCGCAGCACGAGTCCCGTGACACGCTCTGGATGGGCCTGAGCGTATGCGAGGCCCAAGGTGGAGCCCCAGGAGCCGCCGAAGACGAGCCAGGACTCAATGCCGAGGTGTTCGCGAATTCGCTCGATATCTTCAATCAGGTCCTGTGTTGTATTTTCCTGCAGCTCCGCATGTGGGACAGAGCGCCCGCAGCCGCGCTGGTCGAACAGGATGATGCGGCAACGTTCGGGATCGAAGAATCTTCGGTGAAAGGGCTCGCAAGCAGCCCCCGGACCCCCGTGCAGGAAAACCACGGGCACCCCTTCAGGATTGCCGCACTGCTCGACCCACAGGGTGTGCAGATCGGAAACCCTGATTTGGGACTCCTTGTACGGCTCGATCTTGGGATAAAGCGACAACAATTTCATTACAGGTTCAGAAATAAGAATACATGGGACGAACTAATCACTTAAGTACCAAGGTGGAAAGACGTATTAAAGGGCAGGTGAGCGACATAGTATTCAAGCCCATCAACAAAATTTAGTCCATTGAAATTTCAGGCACGCAAGTTGAGAACGGACAACAAATTGGGTCACGATAGGTGGACTCTGATTAAGCCTATCGAGGATATAGTTTCGATCTATGCATGTAACAAATCGGGCCTTGATCCCAACAACTCCTGTTCGCTGAAAGTTTCTTTATTCGATTTATTTCTTCAAACCAGTCGCTGATTGAACCAGGGCACCATCCAGCTACCCGTAATCCCAACTGGAACATGGCTCTCCGCCCCTGCCTGCTTCGGCCAAAAGAGGAATCCATAAGGGTGTGATATACTGCGGGCGCAAAGAGCAAGCCTGACTACATCTTCTATACCTTCTAAACCGCCCGCATTAGGCTGTATAAGCCGTTTATTACAGGAATATTTCCTTAAAAAAGTGGTTGCAGTATGTCTGGAGACGATGTAGATTTGGCATAAATCATACAGGCACTCTTACCGTTCGAGGAAGTTCGGGCGTGTGAGTGTAAGCTTTTACAATCGTTAGGGTAGGCCATAGGCCTATTAAGTCAAGTAAGGGAGCTTCGAAAGATGTCTACACTTTCTCATAAATTGGTGGCTGCGTGTATGGTCACTGCAATCTCCATGGTGATGTATGGCTGCGGCGGTGGCGGCGGCAGCAGTGCACCAGCCGCGATGGACGATGACAATGGCGACGACACAGTCATGATGTGTCCTGAAGGACAAGTGGGTGAATACCCTGATTGCATGGACCCAGGCCCGACTGCAGAAGAAATTGCAGCAGCTACCGCAGCGGCAGCTACAAAGAGAACAGCTATCGAGACCGAGGCCGCTGTAGCAGCTGCTGATGACGAAGGACTCGGTGGTACTGGCGCACCTACGGACGCCCAAGTTGCAGGCGAATACAACGTGAACATCAAGTACGACGAGACTTCGATCACTGTTGAGGGTACCACTGCAGATGACAACGAAACGT
This sequence comes from Pseudomonadota bacterium, assembly GCA_009839635.1. Taxonomy (GTDB): domain Bacteria; phylum Pseudomonadota; class Gammaproteobacteria; order UBA4575; family UBA4575; genus WTFY01. Next base: position 273 of record VXPJ01000149.1, on the reverse strand, counting down.
TCATGCAGGCCATGGACTTCGAAGACGGACGCACCATGCACACCCGTACGATGGATGCGGACGCAGATGGCAACGTGGTGGTAGAAGTCGCAATTGTCAGCACCGACATTGAGGCTCCCAAGCCCGTGGCGTTCGCGGAGTTTAAGGTTGTTGCTGCTGACGGAACGACAACGACACCCCAAGTGCTGAATGCCCGCGACCTTGATGACGCTGTGGACGCCGATAATGATGGAACAGCCACCAACGACTGGACCGCTCTAAATGTCGTGGCGG
>VXPJ01000145.1 GCA_009839635.1 Pseudomonadota bacterium | reverse complement strand
GGACTGGGGATTGATTCCCTGGTTTGTCGCACTGGCCGTGTTCCTGCAGTTGAATTACTGGCTGATGAGCGGTGGCTACGGGCGCATACGCAGGTTCTTGAAACCCGGAAACTCGTCACATGGCACTGACTGAACCCATGAGAATCATGAAAGCGACCTTTGTCGTGCTGTGCGTGTATACGGCATTCGCATGGGTGCAAGGCCATTCCGCACAACCCATTACCGGGGCATCCGGGCTCTCGGATGAGCAACACTTCGAGGTTCGCTTCACCAGTCATCTCGATCCAGTCGCGATCAACACCATGCATGCATGGACGCTGCACATCCAGGATCGCTCGGGCAAACCCGTCACCGATGCCACCGTCCAGGTCGAGGGAGGGATGCCGGACCATGACCACGGCCTACCTACACAGCCGAGGGTCACGAAAAACCTGGGCAGCGGGGACTACCTGCTCGAGGGCATGAAGTTCCACATGGGCGGCTGGTGGCAGGTCACGCTCCTGATCCAGCAGGGTGCAACTTCAGACCGCGTGACCTTTGATCTGAACCTGTAGGCGCACCATGTCGAAAGCGGCCCGGGGTATGCTTGTAGCAGTCATTGTGGTCATCTTGGCCGGTGTCTTGTGGTATGTCCAACCCGGCATGCACGGCAAGGCCTGGACAGATTTGGAAATCACCCTGATCCGCTCGCTCTGGATCGACAACCTTTCCCCCCCGCCGACGGGCAAGGGCAATCCCGTGGCCGACAACCTGCAGGCTGCAGAATTCGGCCACCGTCTTTTTTTCGACAAGCGCCTGAGCGCCAACGGACAGATCTCCTGTGCAAGCTGTCACCGGCCCGCGCACTTTTTCACGGACGGCCTGGAAGTCGCCGAAGGGCTCAACACCGGCAAGCGAAATACCATGAGCATCGTCGGTGCAGCCTACAGTCCATGGATGTTCTGGGACGGGCGCAAGGACAGCCTCTGGTCCCAAGCCCTGTCTCCGCTTGAAAACCCGGTTGAACACGGAAGCTCGCGCATGCAGCTCGCGCACCTCGTCGCACAGGACAAGCACTACCGTGCACGCTACGAGAAGCTGTTCGGACCCATGGATGATTTTTCCGATGCTTCGCGTTTTCCGGCGGCAGCAGGCCCCGTGGACGACAAGAACCTGCATGAGCGCTGGCAGTCCATGGCCCCAGAGGACCAGGAAGCGGTGACGAGGGTGTTCGTGAATATCGGCAAGGCCATCGCTGCCTACGAGCGCTTGCTCGTACCGGAGGCAGCGCGTTTCGATCACTACGTGGAGGCGCTGGTTGCAGGAAACCGTGAACCCCCCGAGATCCTGAGCAAGGATGAACGTGCCGGCCTGAGACTGTTTGTCGGCAAGGCACAGTGCATCAACTGCCATAATGGCCCGCTACTCACCAATCACGAGTTCCACAACACGGCCGTGCTGTCCAGCCCGGACTCGCTTCCGAGCAAGGGCCGGATCAATGCAGTGCAGGACGTACTAGAAGACCCGTTCAACTGCCGGGGAGATTTTAGCGACATCAACCCCAGGGAATGCACGGAGCTGCGCTTCATCAGAACCGGCGACAATCTGGTGGGTGCCCACAAAACCCCGTCGCTCAGGAATACCGCAAAGACCGCCCCCTACATGCATGCGGGACAGCTGGCAACGCTTGAGGAAGTCATCGATCATTATGACCGTGCGCCTGCCGCCATGGTCGGACACAACGAGGCCAAAGTGCTGTCCTTGAGGCGCAGGGAGGCCAAGCAACTCGAAGCATTCCTGCATACGCTGACGGGACCGGTCGCAGCCGATTCGAAGTGGCTCAAGGCGCCTGACCTGGCCGACAACTGAAAAAAGCTCTACGGGGCTTTCCACCAACCGCGCCAGCATGTGTCGAGTGCCCGGATTGAGGGCATAAAACCTTGATTTTTGTACCGGATGAAAGCTCGCTGACAATTGTATTTATTGCCTGTAGCCTTATAATGTAATAACTATTAATTGGTCCATAGTTACAATCTATGGTTTCAATAAAGATAAAGTCTTGGACGGGAAAGCGATTATTTACTATAGATAGGTTATTAAGCTTATGTTAAGGGAGTAGGCTTAAAACTTATAACACAGGGTCCTGAAAATGTTATGGCCGGGTTACTCAAGGACAATCTGGCCAAAACCCTTGCACGGGAGGAGTAAAACCATGGTCAACTTTAAACCTCTGCCATGTCTCATGGCGGCAGCCATTCTAATGCTTGCGCAGGCTGTCGGAGCGGTGGGCTTGCCGGATGTCCCCAACACCCATCACAACCCCCATCACAAAATGACGCCGAACCACACACATATGGGTCAAGCGTTGACCAACGGCCGGTTCGATTTCTGGTCACGTTTGCGCTTTGAGAGCGTGGAAGATGATTTTCCGAGCGGTCACCCTCTTTCTCATGCCGACAAGGGCGATATGATCGTCTTGCGCAATGCGCTTGGCTATACCACGGGCCGTTTCCATGGTTTCTATGCCCGGATTGAGGGAGAGGTCAATGATGTACTGAACTCGGACAGGGCACTAAACCTTGATGGAGATTTCAGTACCCCTGGGCCAGTTGCTAATGGTACTGGTGGTTTTGGTGATGTCCCCTATGGGCCAAAATTTATGGGGGCAGGAGGTCTAGGAGCTAGCGGACCTCCCGGTAACATACCAGCAATTAATCGACATGCCGAGGGGTATGCCCTTATCCCGGACAATGATTTTGAAGAGATCAATGAGCTGTATATCGGGTGGCGAGCGCCTACAGGTGGGTGCCCTAGTGCACCTGGCCCTTGTGATGGTCCTCTTTCGTTCAAATTGGGACGCCAAACCATCATTTATGACAACCACCGATGGGTTGGTGATGTGATCTGGCGCGGAAACAACGTGGCAATGGATGCCTTCAGGGTAGACAAGTCGTTTGGAAAACTCGGGATTTCTTACTCCTACGTTGACAAGGTGAAGCGGCTGTTTGGTCCGGATTCAGCTTTTCATGAATGGGAGATGGATGACTCTCACCTGATCAACATCTCCTACAAGCTCCCGCAGTTCAACGGCAAAATCGTTGCATATGGGTATCTACTCGATTTCGATGATAACAAACGCACCCCCTTCGTGGAGGGCACAGGAATGGCGCCTCCTTCTATAGGTCCAGTGAGTTTTGACTCGGAGACCTTTGGTGTTCGTTTCCTGGGCAGACACGAAGTTAGTGATACATTGGATATACAGAGCGAACTGGAGTGGGCGAACCAGGACGCCACTGATGATGCGAAGCATTTGGATGACAATGACTATTACAACATTGAGTTCGGAGTCAGGTTTGGCGGCACGCGGGTCGATAACCTGGGCTTCATGCCCATCGGCGAACCTACCTATCAGATAAGAGTAGGGTACGAGGTCCTGGAAAGTAACGGCATGAATGCCATACAAACTCCATTGGCTACCGTGCACGCCTTCAACGGCTGGGCTGATAAGTTTGTTGCTGCCCCTGGTGGCTCAGCAACCCCTATCGGTGGCATTGAAGACACCAGCATTACTCTGACTGTTTTGGGTCTTTTCGGTAACAAGATTGGCAAGAATAAGCTTGTCTTCAATTATCACGACTACAGTACAGACAGGTCCTACATGGGCCCAAATGGCCGCATTTCTGATTATGGAGATGAGTGGGGCATCCTGTGGGGCAAGCCTTTCATGGGCAAATTCCTGTTTGCCATCAAGTATACGGACTTTGAAAGTGAGGACGGGTTCTCCACAGACACTGAGAAGTTCTGGACACTGCTGCAATACCGCTTCAAATAACAACCTTGTAGGCAACCTTCACTGGAAGGCAGGACTTACACCAACCCGAGGGGTGCAGATTGCACCCCTCTTTTTTTGAGTGAAGATCCTGCCACCGATCACAAGTCTCTTGCACGAAGCATCGGGCGAAACTCACCCTCTTGCTTCAACTGCTGTGACAAGTAGATTCAATACTCCAATGTGACGGGTCATTTCCAGATACATATCGCGAAGCTCTCTTAAAACATCTTCGTCCATGCTATCTCCTTAATAGTTGTGGTTTGGTGCTCAGTATTCCGTATCGCCGACCTGGTGCGGGGGGCTTGGGGGGCTGGCGTTCACAGAGTTGACTTTTTTGTTGCATGCCGCTACATTCACGTACAGTTTACTGTACATGTACATGGTCCTATTATGAACAGCATCAGCTATACCTCGGCTCGAAGCAACCTGGCAAAAACCATGGATCGAGTATGCGACGACCATGCGCCTGTCGCTATAACAAGAAAGGGTCAGGGCGCAGTAGTCAGGATGTCAATGGACGCCTATCAGGCCCTGGATT
>VXPJ01000063.1 GCA_009839635.1 Pseudomonadota bacterium | reverse complement strand
GGGGACAGGGGGCAGGGGCATTGCGCCCTGCACGAGGGAATCTGGCCATGATCCTGCGGTTTACCTGCAAAGAAAAACTGAGGGTCTGAATTTCTCCCTGACATTTCTGGCTGATGGCGCGAACATTGAAATGCTGGGGCTTAATACCTTGTGGCACAGGGCGTGCGGACCAGACAGGCCTTATGTATACGAAGGCGCTGTCAATCGAGCTGAGCTCACTCAAGAACAGCAAGGCACGGCACTTCACTATGCTCTGCTACTGACCCGGGAATTCCGTCTGGTTGGCCTGAACAGCATTGATTTCATCCTCTCGGACGAGTGCGTGTATGTGCTTGAGATCAACCCGCGGATCCCGGCTACTTATGAGCTGTACGAGACCCGGAAAGGTCACCTGATCCGGGCACATATGGATGCCTGCATACATGCTAAACTCGCCCGGATGTCCGGTGAACGTCCGCTTCGTGCGCATGCGCATGTCTATGCCCCGGAACCTGTACGGGTGCCGGCCTGCTTTGACTGGCCCTTGTGGACAGCGGACCGGCCGCATCCTGGTGAAGTTATTCAGGAACACGAGCCCGTATGCAGCGTATTCGCAGGCGGCAAGAACATGGGGCAGGTACATGCGATGATCAGGGCTCGCATGCAAAAGATATTGCATGAGCTTGTGCAGGATGCTCACAGAGCGAGTGTGTAATTTTTGGACAAGGGAATGAATAATGCAGAATGTAAGTGTTAATCAACTGGCAAAGCCACTGGTTCAGGAACTCATCGACAAGCATGTCGCACTGAGGGTACGGCTGGGCGAGTTCACCAACGGCGCAAGATACATCGACGCCGGCATCGATTGCAGGGGCGGCTTGGAGGCCGGCCGGCTGATTGGCGAGATCTGCATGGGAGGCCTGGGCAGGGTGACACTTTATCATGCGGCTGCGATAAGTGACTGGCCGCTGTCCCTGCATGTCCATACTTCCAACCCGGTGCTCGCGTGCCTTGCAAGCCAGTATGCGGGCTGGAGTTTGTCACACGAGAAATTCCACGCTCTGGGATCGGGGCCGGGCCGGGCCATCGCATTGAGAGAGGTACTGTTTGAAGAGCTGGGTTATCGCGACAGCTGTGACCACGCGACGTTTGTACTTGAAGTGGACCAAATTCCTCCCGTTGCCTTGATTGACCGAGTGGCAGAGGTATGCAACCTGCCCGCGAATGCCCTGACATTCATACTGACTCCTACGCGTTCGATTGCCGGTATGGTGCAGATTGTCTCCAGGGTGCTGGAAGTGGCAATGCACAAGGCTCACACATTGAAGTTTCCCCTGGACAACATTTTGGATGGTTCGGCGAGTGCCCCGCTTTCTCCGCCAAGCCCTAGTTTTGTAACCGCCATGGAGCGCACCAATACAGCGATTCTATTTGCTGGAAGGGTTCATCTTTTTGTACAAGGTGATGATGCAAGTGCTGAAAAGCTGTCCCAGGATCTTCCCTCGAGTGCATCTTCGGAGTATGGAAAACCGTTTGCCCAGGTCCTTGAGGATTGTGGCAACGATTTTTTCAAGATTGACCCCATGCTGTTCAGCCCTGCCTCTGTTGTCATCACTGCAGTTGAGAGTGGTAAAACATTCAGGGGCGGGAGTCTGGCCCCTGAGCTGCTGGCCGCATCTTTTTCCTGATCATGTCGCGGCGCATTGCAATCATCACCGATGACCCGGGCTGGCACGGCAAAGAATTGCACAAGGCTTTCAATGCAAGGGGCTATCACTGTACGAATGTTTCCCTGACAGACTGCTACCTGAGGACGGGGTCGGAGGGCGACAGCCTGTTTATCCCCGGTTTCGAAGGAACCCTGCCGGCAGGCGTATTCGTGCGTGGTGTACCGGGAGGCACCCTGGAAGAGGTTGTCTTTTATCTCGATATCCTGCATGCATTACGGGAACTGAACGTCTTTGTCTACAATGATGCCCGTGCCATTGAGCGCAGTGTAGACAAGGGCATGACCAGCTTTCTTCTCGAGCAGTCGGGTCTTGCCACACCGCCAACCTGGGTCGGAAACCATGTGCATCAGGCCTACTCCTTCATACGAAAGCAGCTCGAACTTGGCTGCAAGGTTGTGATCAAGCCGCTGTTTGGCTCCCAGGGCAAAAATTTGCAGTTGATAAGCAGACACAGTGACCTGACAAACTTCGAGGTGTATAACAAGATCTACTACCTGCAGAAATATATCGATACCGGCACAAAAGAGGCTCATGACTGGCGGCTGTTCGTTATTGGTGGCCAGGTCGTGGCTGCAATGAGAAGGCAGTCCAGTAGCTGGATCACCAATGTGGCGGCGGGTGGAAAATGCTATCCAGCCGTGCTGGATGAAGAGTTTGCGGAGATTGCGCGTGCCGCTGTGCGTACTGTACGCATGTACTATGGCGGAGTGGACATCATACGCGATCATGATGGCAAGTTGTGGATCACGGAGGTGAACAGCATTCCGGCATGGCGGGGTCTTCAGAGTGTCAGTGGAGTCACTGTTGCAGAAAGACTGGTAACACATTTTCTGGATCGTTTGCAGCATTGCTCCGGGGTCGAGCAAGCAATATAAAATTTAAGCGGTGACCACCGTTTTGCCAGTATTTTCAGTACGAAAGACCAGCCTGCTTCAGATCACTTCCTTCTTTTGTCCAGTTGTGACTTGATGCAATGCAGGAATTCAGTTCCCATTCGAGCCTGGTCAGTTTGTACAGGCATGTGTGCTGGCTGGATGTACAGGCTTTGAAGCCTGGCAATACCAGTGTCTATTCAAATACCTCAACGCCGGGAGTTCAGGAGTTTTTGGAGAGTGCCAAGGCGAGTGCAGCACCTTTGGCTTGCCCGGGACTGTCCCTGGGTGAGCGGATCTTGCAGGCCATACAGGCCACCCGCCAGGCGGTTGATACAAATACTAATCTCGGAATTATTTTACTCATCGCACCATTGATCCATGCCTGGCTGGGCCGGACCGGCCGGAAACTCGAGGTTGCGCTGGAGGAAACCCTGCGCCAGTCAACAGTGCTGGATGCAAAAAATGTGTACCGGGCCATACGGATTGCACAGCCGGGGGGGCTGGGGCATGTTGATGATCAGGATATATATGAAGAGCCTACGGTAACCCTTTTAAATGCAATGAAAATTTCCTCTTCGAAGGACCGGGTTGCCTTGCAGTACGCAAGCAACTTTCGCGATATTTTCCATTTTGGCAGGTCGAGGTACCGATCCCTGCTGATGCACTGGGGGGATGAGTGCTGGGCTGCGTCCGGGTTGTATCTGGCTTTTCTCGCCCGGTTTCCGGACAGTCTGGTCTCGCGAAAATACGGCATGTTAAAAGCGCAGGAAATAAGTGATATGATCACTCCGTTTGAAAAGGAATTCTGCCGTTCGGATTCGCCGGTCAGGTACAAGTCTCAGCTGCTGGAAATTGACAGCTGTCTCAAGCGTGACCGAATCAACCCGGGAACAACCGCGGACCTTACGGTAGCGAGCATCTTTGCGGAGGGTCTGGAAATGCTGTGAAGCGTGGTATAGTGACGCGCTAGCACAATTCCATTTTCCAAAAGGATACGGGCGGACAGATAGTCTGTAGCTTGTCGACAACTAAAAATAGAACAGGAGAAAAATATAATGGCATTAATTAACAAAGTAATGGTCGGGGAATCACTTGTTAATGATAACGATCCTTCCGGCACAATGGCAGAGATTGCACATATTGACTTGCTGGTGGGGCCGCGTGGGTCGGCTGTGGAATCTGCCTTTTGTAATGGCCTGGTAAATAATAAGGACGGTTTTACTACCTTATTGGCCGTGGTTGCCCCAAATTTACCTTGTAAGCCCAACACCATGATGTTCAACAAAGTGACCATCAAGGGTGCAGGCCAGGCGGTTCAGATGTTTGGACCCGCCCAAGCAGCAGTGGCGAAAGCTGTTGCGGACAGTGTTGCAGACGGCACCGTACCTGCCGACGAGGCGGATGATCTCTTCATTTGCGTTGGCGTCTTCATCCACTGGGAAGCCAAGAGTGATGAAGCAATTTATGAAAATAACTACAAGGCAACGAAAGAGGCCTTGGAACGTGCGATCAAGGATGAGCCAAAAGCGGCTGAGGTAGTAGCCCAGAAAGACAGCGCAGAACACCCGTTCAAGGGATTCTGATTAGCTTTTCAGCCAAGCTGTAAAAATGCCCCGCACCTGCGGGGCATTTTTTTGCCCCACGTTTGCGTGTTGCCGGGCTTTTTCGGTACAGGCGTTCACCGTCAGTCCCGCCGAAATCAAAAATTACTGCCTGAAACACAGCAAATCTTCCCGGTTGACCGTTTTGCCATGCAGTGCCGTTGCAAGCAGGGCACCTGCGGCACCCCGTTTTTTCAGTTGCATCAGGTCGGCAAGGGAGTTGATTCCGCCGCCGTAATAAATGTTGTACTGATCAAATAGCTCCGCAAAGTCCAATCCGTCGGGCAGGGCCATGCCGTTGTTTGTGCCCACCTGATCAAGATTGAGAATAATGACATCCGTAGGCCACAAGTTACGAGTCTGCATGGTATGCGGTGCGCCCAGGAAATTACCGGACCGGTAGTCCACAGATAGTATGAAAGGGTGCCTGCAATCGCCCCCTATCAAGGACTTGACGGTAGATACCGGGATAGATTCGGTGGACAAAATGATACGCAGCGAAAGTGTGTTCTGGATTTCTAGGTAGTGGTCGACTAGCGAGAGTCCGCTGTCCAGCCAGATTTCAAGTTCCGGGTACTCGAGGCCGAGTGCCTGAATGATATCCCTGTTATCCCCTTGCTGCTCTATGGCATCCAGGTCTGCTACATAAAGTGTACGGAAAGGGTAAAGCTTGAGGTAGCCGCGTACGATTTCCACCGGATGCGAAGAGGAACATAGGGAGGATTGTATTGGCCTATAATGCTGGCGGTTTCCTTTTTTTGCGTGGACGACCTGTCCCTTGGAGAGGTCCAGTACCGGAATGATCTGCATCACATATCGATGAATATCCTGATTTTCGAGTATATCACCGGCGGAGGCTTGATCGGTCAGCCTCTGCCTTCCTCGCTTGCGAGAGAAGGCGATATGATGCTGTTCGCAGCTGTCAACGACTTCCGGGCACTGCCTGGTTGCAATGTCTTCATTCTCAGGGACCATCGTCTCAGCGACAGCGTATCAGGCGCTCGTACAGTAGTAGTCGGGCCAGGGGAGTCATATGACGCTAAGCTTGAAGCGTTTTCCGGTACTGTACATTCAATGCTGTTTATTGCACCGGAAAACGGTGACATCTTGTTTTCACTGTGCGAAAGGTACTCGACACAGTCTTTTGAGTTGTTGAATGCCGAGCCTCGAACCATCAGGCTGGCCAGCCACAAGTTCGCAACATACCGGTATCTGCTGGCTCATGAAATTCCCCAAATTCCAACCTGCAGGGCTGCTGATATACGGTCTTTGCGGGGTGATCGATTTGTGATGAAACCGGAGGACGGGGTGGGCTGCACAGATATTTCCCTGTTGGAAAACAGGTCCGAGTTGCAAGCTGCAGCCGATGGCGCCGACCGTGAGCACTTCATTTTCCAGCCCTATGTCCAGGGTGTCCATGCCAGCCTGAGTTTGCTGTGCTGGGAAGGTGCAGGTCTCGTGCTGAGTTGCAACCGGCAACAGATCCGGGAAGAGGGCGGGTCTCTGCAATGGGAAGGATGCACCGTAGGCGCGCTCGAGAACGAGAAATTTGCCGGCTTTGCGAGCCGGATAGCCCGGGCACTTCCGGGGTTGCGCGGCTACGTGGGCGTGGATGCAGTCGTTGCAAAGAACGAGATTTTGTTGGTGGAGATCAATCCAAGATTGACCACGTCCTATGTGGGTCTTGGGACTGCCTTGGGCGCGAACCCTGCCCAATGGATCATGCAGTGCTTTGCTGAGCGGGCATTGCCCGCAGTTATCCCCCCCTGCAGGGTTCCCGTCGAAGTGGATCTTGAGGGTGGACAGCTTGCCTGAGAGCATGACAGGCTGGGATGTCGGAGGCGCACATCTCAAGGTGGTCGAGGCTACCGGGGCCGCGCGGGTGTCCCGGGTAGTTCAGGTACCATGTGAATTGTGGAAGGGGCTGGACCAGTTGCATGCCTCGATTGATCAGGTCCAGAAACAACTCGATTTCTCGCGTTCCATGCTTGCCGTCACGATGACCGGAGAACTGGTCGATCATTTCGGCAGTCGCAAGGAAGGTATAGACAGGATTGTCGAGACTATCGGGCAAAGGTTCAAGGAAAACGAAATCGTCTATTTTGCCGGGCCGAAAGGGTTTGCGCATATGAGCGAGCTTGGCAGCCTGTCAGCACAGGTAGCTTCTGCAAACTGGCTGGCCAGTGGAAATTTCATCGCTACACGGCTGAAGGATGCGCTGGTTATTGACATTGGCAGCACGACCACGGATGTCCTCAGCATCCGGGACCACCGCGTAGTGAATGAGGGTTACACGGATTCGGAAAGACTTCACGCGCGTGAACTTGTGTATTGCGGGGTAGTAAGAACACCGGTATTTGCGCTTTGCAGTACGGCCCAGGTGGGAGGACGCCTGGTTCCGCCCATGAATGAATATTTTGCAAACTCTGCGGATGTCTACAGGCTTACCGGAGAGCTACCTTCCTATGCGGATACAGGCAGCACACCGGATGGGCGAGGCAAGGACCAGGCTTCGAGTGCAATCCGGCTGGCGAGAATGTTTGGCAATGATGCAGCAACGGAACAACTTGAGATGTGGAGGGCGGTGGCCGCCTACGTGCGTGAACAGCAGATTCAGGTCATCCTCGATGCCTGCCGCAAACAGATACTGAGGACCGGGCTGGGGCTGGATAGTCCAGTGGCTGGAGCCGGAGCAGGGCGATTTCTTGTCCGCGAAATATCCAGGCGCCTGAACCGACATTACGTGGATGTCGCAGACCTGTTTGAACATGAAGGCGCAAAGGACGGGCTGAATGCCGGGGATTGTGTGCCGGCAGCCTCGATTGCCTGTCTTGGTTACCAGAGGTACTGCCTGTGACCGGACTTTCATTTGCTGATCTTCCATACCTTGGAGACAGTGCGTCGCTTTTCGACAGGATTGCAGACGAGCCCTGGTCTGTTTTCATGGACAGCAGCACGGCCTCAGGCACATACGGGCGTTACGACATACTGGCATCAAGGCCTGAGATGTGCATCACCACACAAAATCAAAAGACAAAAATACAGACGTACTCCCAGTCCTACACGGTCCTTGAAAGCCCCTTTACCGTGCTGGGCGAACTGCTTTCAAAACCTTGGGAAAGCATACCGGACCTGCCCTTTACGGGAGGGGCAATCGGTTTTTTCAGCTATGACCTGTGTCGCTACATGGAAAAGATCCCTGCAATTGCGGCGGACGATGCCAGTGTGCCGGATATGGTCATGGGGATATATGCCTGGGCAGTGGTTGTCGATCACAAGAAAAGGAGATCTGTACTGGTTGGAGATCGTTCTCGTACAAGGGTCAACCGGGACTGGGACGAACTCATCAAGCTTTTTGCAAGCCCTGATGATGGCAAAAAGTATCCGGAGTTCAGAGCAAACACCCCAGTGGCTTCCAACATGACACGGGAGTACTACAGGCGGGCATTCGGCAAGGTGAAAGAGTACATCTTGCAGGGAGACTGCTACCAGGTGAATCTGGCACAGCGGTTTGTCGCAGGGGTAGAGGGCAGCCCATGGTCAGCCTACCGCATCCTAAGAAAAATCAATCCGTCTCCGTTCAGTGCCTACATGAACTACCCGGAGCTTCAGGTGCTGAGCAATTCACCGGAACAGTTTTTGTCTGTAAGAGGGAAAAATGTCAAGACAAGACCCATCAAGGGCACGCGCCCGCGCTCCTCTGACCCGCTCAGGGATCGTGTGCTGGCACAGGAGCTTGCCGACAGCCTCAAGGATCGAGCAGAGAACCTGATGATTGTCGACCTGATGCGCAACGACATCAGCAAAAATTGTGCGCTCGGTTCCGTACAGGTGCCCGCCCTTTTTGACGTCGAAAGTTTTCCAAACGTCCATCACATGGTGAGCACCATTACCGGGAAACTGCCGGATCGGCGATCCGCACTTGATCTGTTGCGCGGTTGTTTCCCGGGAGGTTCCATTACGGGTGCCCCCAAAATCCGTTCGATGCAAATCATAGAAGAACTGGAACCTCATCGTCGGGGGGTATACTGCGGCTCAATCGGGTACATGGGCTATGACGGCAACATGGACATGAATATTGCAATCCGTACGATTCTGCACAGGCAACAGCAAATGTATTTTTTCGCAGGTGGCGGGATTGTCCAGGATTCCAGCGCTGATGCGGAGTACCAGGAGACCCTGGACAAGGCTACGGCCATGATGCATCTACTGGAGGGAAACAGAGCCGATGCCCTGGGTCATTAAAATAGGGGGCAGCCTGTACGGAAGCAAACATCTGGAGGAATGGCTGGATACATTGCAGGCTTTGGGTTCCCATCAGCTGGTGATTGTGCCAGGCGGGGGTCCTTTTGCGGACCTGGTCCGCAATACCGACCAGCGGTTCAAGCTCGAACTTGAGCATGCCCATCACATGGCGGTACTTGCCATGCAGCAGTTCGGATACCTGATGGCATCCCTTTGCCGGGAACTTTGTCTTGCAAGGGACAGGAAACAGATCCAGGCCTGCTGGGATGATGGCAAGACCGCGATATGGGAGCCTCATCCTCTGGTCAGCCAGCAGTGTGAGCTGCCGAAGACCTGGGATGTCACCTCGGACAGCCTTGCAGCTTGGCTGGCCGGGTATTTGTCCGTGACGCAACTGCTGTTTGTAAAATCCTCTCCCCTGACGCTTTCAGAGATGCCGGTGGATCAATTGCAAAAACACGGCTGTGTAGATCCGGTTTTGCCAGAGCTGCTTGCTGATACTAAAATAGCTGTCCATTTCCTGCACAAATCCAAGGCGCGTGAGTTTGAGGGACTGCTGGGTATGGATACTCCCTGATCCGGGATTTTGCACCGGTTTGCGTACCCGTGTACAAAAATACTAATGGATGAAATGAGCTGATGCTACAGTCCTCGGTAAGCGCTTTCTTTCGCATCGTCACGAACTATCCCTACCCCGTGATTCTTTGCGTACTTGCACTGGTAGCAGTAACAAGTCCGTATATCAAAAAACTGGACATTGATTCCTCTGCGGACTCGCTGATGCTGGAAAGCGACCCGGATCTCAAATACTACCGGGAGGTGCACCGTCATTACGGTACGGATGAATTTCTGATTGTCGGCTACAAGCCTCATGCCGAAATGTTGAGCCAGGAGACGATCCTGTTGATCGATGGGCTTGTGCAGAAGTTCGAAAATCTTGAACGTGTCGAAGCGGTAACCTCGATCACCAATGTGCCGCTGCTCATGCAGCCGCTCAAGGATGAAAAGACCGGCAACATAGAGTATCCCAACCTGCTGTCGCCCCAGGTGGATATCGACAAGGCAAGGGAGGAATTCACTACGAGTTCCATCTACCTGGACAATCTGGTGAACCAGAACCTGGGTCTGACCGCCATCCATGTGGGTTTTTACAAAAACGAGGCGCTGTGGGACTTGCAGGAGCAGAGGTACGCGCTTTTGCAAAAGCAGGACGATGGGTCAATTGCCGAGGCGGAAAAAGACAAGCTGGATTCAATCCGTGCCGAGATCCGCCAGCAAAGGAAGCTCAGCAACGAACACTACAGGCAGATTCTCACTTCCATGCGTGCCGAGCTTTTGGAGCTCAAGGATACCGGCCAGTTTTTTCTGGCAGGCGCCCCTCTGGTGAACAATGACATGAAGGATTTTGTTCGCAAGGATCTGACAACCTTTGGTGCAGCCATTGCCGTAATCATGGTGATTGTGCTGTTCATCTTTTTCAGGAGTTTGGCCTGGGTGTTCCTGGCACTGGTGTGCGCCGTGTTGAGTGTTCTGCTTGTTTCCGGGTTGATCGGGTTGATGGATTATCAGTTGACCGTGATCTCATCGAATTTTGTGGCCTTGCTGCTCATCTTCTCGATCGCTTTATCGATACACGTGATCATTCGCTACCAGGAAATCCAGTCCCTCAATCCGGATGCAGGCACCAAGGAAAACACCAGGACGGCAGCTTCGCAAATCATTACCCCTTGCCTGTACATGGTCCTGACTACCGTGATTGCCTTTTTCTCGCTGACGGTCAGCGACATACGGCCGATCATCACTTTCGGTCACATCATGATCCTGGGCCTTTTCTGCGCGTTTTTGCTCACCTTCACGGTGTTGCCTGCACTGATAACACTGTTCGAGCCCAGACCCAGGCAACTGCAGAAGGACACCTCCTCTGTATTACTTAAGCGGGTGCTCAATCTGGTTCTTGGAAACAAGATAATCGCAGCTGCCGTGCTGACCGGGATGTTCCTGTTTAGCTTGGCGGGGATTGGTCAGCTCACGGTGGAAAACCGGTTTATCGATTACTTCAAGAAATCCACGGACATCTACCAGGGGCTGGCTGTGATCGATCAGGAGTTGGGCGGTATTTCCCTGCTGGAGGTGATCCTGGATGGCACACGGGAAACCGCACCGGAGATCGACATGGGCGAGGAGGACGACGAATTCGCTGAGTTTGATGACTATCTTGCAGGGCTTGAAGACACGCAAGATGATTTTACCGCTACAAGCTACTGGTACAACAGGATCGGGATCAGAAAGATCGATAAAATTCACAAGTATCTCGAGGGGTTACCAGAGATGGGTAAGGTATTGTCTCTTTCCAGTATCGAAGAGGTGATGCGGCTGGTAAACGATGGGGAAGAACTCGAGGACTTCCACCTGTCTATGGTTTATTCGAAAGTGCCGGAAAACGTGAAACAGGCCATGATCGCTCCCTACGTTTCAACGGATGGGAGCCAGGCCAGGATTCTTGCACGTATCAGGGACTCGGACCCTTCCCTGATCAGGAACGACCTGCTGAACAAGATACGCGTCGACATTGCCGGTAATTTTGTCAAGGACAACGAGGATTTCAGGCTAACCGGGATCAGCGTGCTGTACAACAATGTCTTGCAAAGTCTGTTTCGCTCGCAAATCCTGACTCTGGGCACGGTGTTTGCCTGTATTCTGATCGTGCTTGCATTCCTGTTTCGCAGCTTGAAGCTGGCCCTGATCGGTGCACTACCGAACATGTTCACTGTACTTTTCGTCTTGGGACTGATTGGCATGTCAGGGATTCCCCTCGATATCATGACGATCACTACTGCAGCCATCACCGTTGGGGTTGGTGTTGACTATGCCATTCACTACATTCATCGCTACAAGAGGGAACGTGCGCGCAAAAGCAGCAACCTCGATGCCATCCGTACCGCACAGACTACGGCTGGCAAGGCACTTTACTTCACCTCGATCACCATCTCACTGGGGTTCGTTGTACTGGTACTGTCCAGCTTTTTCCCTTCGATCTATTTCGGCATGCTGACCAGCATTGCCATGCTGATCTCCCTGTTCGCAACCTTCAGCGTGATCCCTCTGTTGCTTGAGACCACAGCCCCCGCGGACTCTCATGAGGAACTGATTCGCCTATAAGGGAGTTCCGGAGTCACTGGAATCGCTCTTCTGACTTCCCGCAAGGCCTCCCTGTCCACGCAGCCGACCCTCTCTTTGTCCGAACAAAGCGCGGTGCGAAACCCGATGTAGTTGGGAGCAACTCGTATCAGTGTCGAGATATGTTCTATTGTCAAAGAGCCTGCCAGCCCCGTAAGTAGACCGGACTTGCGTGCACGATTGACGAAATATTCAAGCTGGAAAATGTTCCGGTGCTGGAGCAGGCTGCCCGAACCTTTACCTGCAGTGTCCAGCATGACGCCTTTCAGCCCGGCATGCCTTACGCTGCGGATGACATAATCGGTGTCGAATTCTGTATCCGCAAACAGGACTGCAATGATCGCGATGCCCTTGCGGGAACAGGATGCCAGAGTGGGCAGACAATCTTCAACATGGCGTTGACTGAACAGGCCAACCTTTACGTAATCGACCCCGGCTTCTGCAGTTTTCATGACCTGTTCCTTGATCGAGAAAGGGTTGGCAGGCATGTCGCCGATGGTGGCACTGATCAGACATTTTTCCCATAATTCGTCAACGATGCGGTGTATGGTATCCAAGGGAACGGCCCCCAGGGCACCATGACGCGGTTCCTTCAGGTCGACGATATCGGCACCTCCCCGGCATGCCAGATCTGCCTCTTCCATGTTCCGAACGCTTGCAAGCATCCCGGTCATCGCCGGCTCTCCTTCTTTGATGTCTGAAAACTGTCCACTTTCGTCATCAGCCAGTCCCAGGCCTCCTGCTCTCGAGGACCTGCAGTCTTGTCCACGGATGTTCTCAGGTACTCGATTTCCTGGTGGACCCTTGCCTGGGGCAGCATGTGCAATCGACTGACCAGGATAGCAAGCTCAATCACTGCTGACTGTGCACGATTATAGCCATGAAAAGGTGCATGAATCGCCTCGTGCACGGTCTTGCAGGAATATCTTGGCCGCACCGGGTCATCCACCTTGCCCGTCACTTCCAGTTCTGTGTGGGCCAGACAATCTTCAAGGCGTACCCCCTGGATGATTTCTGTGCTGCAGGTCGGCCAGTCGCTGCGACCGGTCAGACAGCCGGCGTAGATGCGCACATCGTCTGTGTAGTTCAGCGTTGCAGTTCCCTGTCTCTCCAGGTTGTCCAGCGTGGTGGACGGCTTGAATGGCAGGATGATCAGGCGTTTTCCGTCTTCGTGAATCCCCATGGGGGCGATATGTACATCGTCGTTTTCCCTGAGTGTGGTAACGATGCATTCCCTGATAAATGGCATTGCTAGTTTTTCCCTCTGTCTTTGCGTCTGGCTTTGCGGGCCTTTCGGGTGTGCATGGTTGAACCCGCCGCCTTGTATCGGCTGAGATCTTCCGCCTCCTTGCGGGTAGCCACTCCCCAGTTCAACTCTTCATCCTGCTCGTACCTTTTGCCAAGCTGCCATGCGATCTGGGCGCGTGCATGTTCGACGCCCAGGTAGAAGGCGTGGCCACTGTCGTTTTCTATATCTAGGTGCGGGTAAACTTCGTACGGGTCCGTGGTGGTTTGCATGCCGTTGCGGTTGTAGGTGTGAATGCCTTTACTGCTGAGTTGTATGCGGTAGTTCGGGTCCTTGACCTGCGCGGCTAATTCCTCGATTTCCTCGGCAGTATAGGGGAAGGGCTCGCATTCATGCAGGCCCATCAGGCCGCTGTCATAGCCCTTGGGGGGAACGTTGTCAATTTTTGCGGCATGCATGATGCGCCGTGCAAGGTCTGCTTCGCGTACCGCGTGCCGACAGTGGTCGCTGACCTCCGTGACCAGCAAGTGCTGGATGTCCAGTTCTGACATGATGCCGGCCAGAAGGGCGCTGGTGCCTGCCGAGTCTGCATGCGTGAGTTCTGTCAAATTTCCAGTGCCCATGATGATCTCGGCATTCGGAAAAAGCTTGCGCAAATTGCGATAACGGACGATAGATTCCGTAAAACCGAAATGAATCGGATCGAGGATCGAATCGGCAATGAACAGCTTGCCATGCTTTAACAAGGTGCGCATGGACCGGTACAGCGATCTGGCGTTGTTCGGCGGGCTGCCAATCACGATCGGTATTGCGTCCACTTCTTCTGCAACCCACAGGCTCTTTTCACTCAGGCTCAGGAGGTAATCGGCTCCGGCGTTGGCTCCGGCAATCAGGTCGCGGGGTTCCAGCGAGTCGATGCTGACCTTGAAACCCTCAGCTTTGAGCGCCTGTACGGATTCTGCAAGGTGTGGGAAGGACACCCCGGGCAAGCAGCCGACGTCGATGACGTTGGCACCATCCTGCTGATAGGTTTGCGCCCGCCTGACAATCTCCCCGACCGGCATGTTCGGGGCATCGACAATTTCCGCAAAAATTTGCACGCTATAGGCACGAAGGTCTGTTTTTTTCACGGACTGACCCAGGTATGCGGGCAGGTCCTTGAGTTCTGTGGGACCACGTTCCACTGTGGTCTTCAGGGAGTCGGAAAGAGCTTCGATGTCACCACGGCAGCGACCAGGGATGATAATCCGGTTTGCCTGGCCCGTGTCGCCAAGGCGCTTTCCGATCAGCTTGGTAGTCATCAATGCAGCTACACTGACCCCAAGCTGGCGCACTTCGTAGGTGAAATCCGTCGGTTGCATGGACTCCAGGACGCGGCGCAAACTTTTTTCCGCAAGTTTGCCAGTCAGAAATAGGATGTGTTCGCTCATGCCCGTGATGCAGATAGGGTGATCCGTACAAATTGCCGAGGTCAAAGTATATATCACCTGTGACCATGGGCCTGAATGAGCTACAGCAAGTATCGAATCCTGCAGCAACGGTCTTCGGACAGGGTTCCGGCCTGTCGAATCTGGCGCGTGTCAACGCCTATTGCTGGTACCCTTTATACGCTATCATATCGTGGCCTGAACCCGCCCGGAAAACATGATGGAAACCAATGCACTACAAAATCTGATCGATGACCTGCATGCGCGCACCATGAATCTAAGGGGGTATCTTTGACTACGATGACAAGTGCGAACTCTTGCATGAGCTCAACAAGGAGCTAGAGAGCCCAGAGATCTGGAATCAGCCTGATGTTGTGCAAAAGCTAGGCAAGCAGCGCACGGAGCTTGAAGCAATCGTACAGACGATCGAACATGTCGAAGAGGGGCTTGCGGATGCAGGCAGTTTGCTTGAGCTGGCCATAGAGGAGGAAGACCCGGAAACCATACAGGCTGTGGAAGAAGACCTGTCGGAACTGGAGTCAAGGGTCGCCAAGCTCGAGTTCAACCGGATGTTCTCGGGTGAGATGGATGCCAGCAATGCTTTTCTGGACATACAGTCCGGCTCAGGAGGTACGGAAGCCCAGGACTGGGCAGAGATGCTATTGCGAATGTACCTTCGATGGGGCGAGCAAAAGGATTTTACAACCGAGTTGATCGAGGTTTCTCCCGGTGAGGTGGCCGGTATCAAGAGTGCGACGGTCAGGTTCGAGGGCGAGTATGCATTCGGGTGGCTTCGTACGGAGACCGGTGTGCATCGGCTGGTGCGCAAATCACCGTTTGATTCTGGTAACCGCAGGCACACCTCCTTTGCGGCAGTATTTGTATCCCCTGAGGTGAATGACGATATTGATATCGAAATCAATCCCGCCGATTTGCGCATCGACGTGTACCGTGCAAGTGGCGCAGGCGGCCAACACGTAAACAAGACCGAGTCTGCCGTGCGCATCACACACCTGCCAACCGGGGTTGTGACACAATGTCAGAATGACCGCTCCAAGCACAGAAACAAGGAAACTGCCATGAAACAGCTCAGGGCCAAGCTGTACGAAATGGAAGTCAAGAAACGTGACAGTGAAAAGCAGGCCCTGGAAGAAAGCAAAGCAGATATCGGGTGGGGCAGCCAGATCCGTTCATACGTGCTTGATCAGTCACGTATCAAGGACCTGCGCACCTCTGTTGAAACTGGAAATACACAAGCTGTGCTCGACGGCAATCTTGACACTTTTATCGAGGCAAGCCTCAAAAGCGGGGTTTAGGCAGGATGCAGGAAGAAGACCAGGCTCAGGACGAGAACAGGCTGATAGCCCAAAGGCGTGCAAAGCTGGATGTGCTGAGAAAGAAAGGTACCGCCTTTCCGAATCACTTTCGAAGAAACGCTTTTGCCCGGAATCTGCAGGACACGCTTTCGGAGAAATCAAAGGATGAGCTCGTTGAGCTGAATAAGTGTGTGGCCATCGGTGCGCGCATCATGGGAAAGCGAGCTTCCTTCCTGGTGTTGCAGGATATGACAGGCCGCATACAAGCCTATCTTGATCGCAAGAGTTCATCTGAATCACTCGTTCAGGATGTCGATGCTTGGGATATTGGGGACATCGTGGGCGTGACCGGCCCTGTGCACAAATCCGGCAAGGGAGATCTGTATGTAAAGATCCAGTCCGCTGTGTTGCTGACCAAGTCACTGCGGCCCTTGCCTGAAAAATTCCATGGATTGACTGATCAGGAGCAGCGGTACCGGCAACGCTATGTCGACTTGATCATGAACCGGAGTTCGCGTGAGGTCTTGGAAAAGCGCACCGCAATTATCCGGTGCCTGCGACAATTTCTGGTCAGGCGTAAATTTGTTGAAGTCGAGACACCTATGATGCAAACCATTGCAGGAGGTGCTGCTGCAAGGCCGTTCAAGACCTATCACAACGCGCTTGGGAGACCTTTGTACATGCGTGTGGCGCCCGAGTTATATCTGAAACGGCTGGTGGTTGGGGGCGTGGAACGGGTTTTTGAGATCAACCGGAATTTTCGCAATGAGGGATTGTCCACCCAGCATAACCCCGAATTTACTATGCTGGAGTTTTACCAGGCGTACTCTGATTTTCGCGATCTGATGGTCCTCACCGAGAAGATGATGCGTCGGGTTTGCAGCGAAGTACTGGGTAAGCTGTCTGTGCAATACGGGGACGAGACCTTCGATTTCTCCAAACCTTTTCATCGGATGACCGTGAAAGAGTCCATATTGCATTTCAATTCCGTACTGAATTCGGATCAGCTGGATTCGCTTGCTGGTGCGAAAAGGGCAGCTACGCAACTGGGAGTTCCAATCGAGTCAAACTACAGGCTTGGCAAAGTGCAAATCGAGATCTTTGAAAAGACCGTCGAAGCACATCTTCGGGACCCTACGTTCATCACGGCATTTCCAACTGATGTTTCTCCACTTGCTCGGAAAAATGACAATGATCCATCGGTGACAGACAGGTTCGAGTTTTTTGTGGGCGGAAGGGAAATAGCCAATGGGTTCTCTGAACTGAACGACCCGGAGGACCAGTCTGAACGCTTCAAATTGCAGGCCGCAGAGAAGGAAAGCGGTGATGAGGAGGCCATGAGTTACGATGCCGATTACGTCCGTGCCATGGAATATGGTCTGCCTCCTACTGCAGGGGAGGGTATCGGGGTGGATCGCCTTGTCATGCTGCTGACTGATTCACCCAACATCCGTGATGTCATCCTGTTTCCGCAGATGAAGCCGGAATCAGGCAGCCAGGGCGAGGACCGCTGAAGGTCTGCATCGAGACGCGATATCTGGCTCCGCAGGCACACTGCATTTTTCAGAGCTAGCAAAACTATTGACTATTTGATTTATCTGAAATTGGTACCGTTGCAGCTTGTGAAAATCTTATTAATACAATTGATCAACTTACATTGAGAAAGACTCTAATCAGGGGTTGCGTTCGATGCCTCCGTCTTACGACTCATTCTTGGCAGCACTGACTGCGCTCAGCAAAGATCAGATTCAGCAAGCCGGACAGAGATATACGCCCGGGATCGATCCTGACGCGCCGAATCTCAAAATCCAATCACTTTTCATCACGATCGAGAACGTCGCCTGCGGAGCAGGCGCTCGTGTGAGATTTCAGTCGGTGCTCGATCAGTTTTCCAAGGCTTGGGACCATGCCAAGCACTGCAGCCAGAGGGCCGATGTGCTAAAGCAGCGAGCCGATGATGCACGCGCCTTCTTGTCACCGATGATGGATCGACTGCGCATGGGCGAAGCAGATGCGGGAGGAGAGTGGTCGGATCTTCTCTCTAGCATTGAATCCGGTCTATTAGCAGATATGGATCACTGGCGTGCGGAAGAGACCAAGCTGCAGCGGGCCAACAGAGATAACGGGCACTCGTCTGAGCGCAACACTATCCGCAGAAACATGAATGATATCGGCCGCTGTTTGGCTATCGTGCGAGATGAGAAGTAGTACACCCAGAGCCCGGCGTTCAAAGTCCTGTCTGATCCGAATCTCTTGGTTAGCGGCGAATGGGGCACGGGCAAGACACATCTGCTGTGCGATTTCACCAAAGAGCGAATCGGTCAAGGCCAAGCCACTATTCTCGTTCTTGCCAAGAACTTTCAAGGCAGCGTTGTCACAGAAATCTGTTCCCGGATTGAAACAGGGCGCACGGCAACTGAGGTATTCGACCGACTTGAACAATTGATGTGCAAGAAAGCAGAGCGAGCGGTCGTCATTCTGGACGGTGTAAACGAAGGTAATCGTCGTGAATGGCGAAAAGCCGTTACCACCCTTCAAGTGCTCATTGCAGACCGCCCGCACATTGGTTTGATTGTCACGTGCCGAACACCGTTTGAGACCATAGCGATCAAGCAGAAAGACTTGGAGAAATTCCACAAGGTCAAACACCTCGGTTTCGACGGTCAGGAATTTGACGCCCAAGCCGCCTTCTTCCAGCACTACAACCTTCTGCTGCCTGAAGTGCCGCTGCTGGACAGAGAATTCTCACGACCGCTTACGCTGAAGCTGATCTGCCAATCACTTCAAAACCTTACAGGTAGCAAGTTGGCACAGGGATTCGCAGGCATAGCCTCAGGTCAAAAGGGAATGACTTATATTCTCGAATCGTTTGTCAATGGTGTTGGCAAATTGATTGAGTGCCAACATGGCCTGAAAACCAAGGGGTGCTGGGGATTGCTGAAGGGAAGCGATCAGATTGCCGACAGACGGGTTGCCGGCTTTGCGCCGTGCATGGCAGTGAAGATGCGCAGCTATGTTCTTCGATCGGAGGCCGATCGCATTGTCGCCGCCAACTACCCGGCATTGAGACCGGTACAGCGGTGTCAGCTTCTTGAGGCGCTACGAATAAATGGCCTTATCGAAGAGGATGTCGTCTGGTACTCGACGCAATCCGGGCACAAGTCACGGATTGTCTTTCGGCTCCCCTATCAACGATTCAGCGATCACTTGATCGCACGGCATTTGCTGAAAGCGCATCTCGATGTTTCTTCGGCTGCGACGATCAAGCGCAGCTTTACGGGAAATTCCCCACTCGCCCAAATCTTCAGGATATCAAACCGATATGGCCAAGAGTACAAAGAGCCGGGCTGGGCGCAGGCGCTGATTACCGAATTTCCGGAGCGAGTGGGAAAGCAACTTCCGCCCAAGCAGCGTGAACTGTTCTTCGTGTTGCCTAAAAGAGCCCAGAATCCGAGTGCATACTTCGACCCTTTCATCGAAGGGATGTTTTGGCGCAACCCTGCAGCATTCACCGAGGGTACACAGCACCTCATCAACTGTTATCTGAACGCCGGATCGTGGGCGTGGGAGCAAATGGTCGACGCATTGGCTGCCGTTTCTACGAAGCCAAAGCATCCGTACCACGCACGTCGTCTTTACAATTTTCTGGCGCGTTATCCGATGCCTGACCGTGACCTTCAGTGGTCCGAATACCTTCGGCGAAGGCACGTGTCACCCACCATTCACCGTCTATTGACCTGGGCGGGGAAGCTCAACGAGGCGAACATGACGAAGCGCTCCGCGACAGAGCTAGTTGTACTGCTCTCCCTGGTCCTTACAACGGTCGTTCGAAGTGACCGCGACTTGGCAACAAAGGCACTTGTGTTGATCGGCGAAAGGTTTCCCGATGTGCTTTTCACCCATGTCGTGACAAGCCTTGAATTCAATGATCCTTATGTGCCGGAACGCATGTTGGCAGCTGCGTACGGGGCAACCATGTCCTTGGTGGACTCGGAGGAAGCACCCAAATTTCGGCCCCTGCTAGGGGACCTGGCAAATACCCTCTATCAAAAGATGTTCGGACCCCGTGCGTGCAATGCGACCCACCATGCCCTGACGCGAGACCACGCGCTCGGCATTATCGAGATCGCTCAGCGCGTCAGTTGCGTCGCACTGCCAAAAACCGCTAGCCGGAACCTTGCTGCGCCGTTTCCGAACATCCCATCGGCATTTGCGAGTGACGGCACGCCTGATCAAACTGTGGAAGAAGCTATTGGTCATGCCATTCAAATGGATTTCGGCAACTACACAATCGGAAGCCTGATCCCCGACCGGGGTAACTACGACTACAAGAATCCAGATTACGCTCGGGTCCGCGCGAAGATCGAGCGACGCATTTTTGACCTGGGGTACCGAGCAGAGCAGTTCAAAGATATCGATGCCGAGATAAGCAATGCGTCATGGAATGTACGCGATGAGAAGAAGGTGGATCGGTACGGCAAGAAGTACTCGTGGATTGCCTATTATGAGATGTGGGGCGAACGTGACTCCAAAAGAAAGTTGCCGGATTGGCGTGTGGAGGAGAGAACACCCGATTGCGGGGTTGATCCAAGTTTTCCGAAGCACCCACCCCACTGGACTCCGCCAATTCCAGACTTGTTTGGCGATCCGGATGTATCTACTGAAGCCTGGGTCGAGGGCGGGTTCACACCGAACTGGCGCCCGCTACTCGTGGTCCCGGAGATTAACGGACACCAAGGCGAGTGGGTGCTAGTGGAAGGGCATATTTGTGGAGTCGACGAGAGCCACG
This sequence comes from Pseudomonadota bacterium, assembly GCA_009839635.1. Classification (GTDB taxonomy): domain Bacteria; phylum Pseudomonadota; class Gammaproteobacteria; order UBA4575; family UBA4575; genus WTFY01. The sequence goes on along the minus strand of VXPJ01000063.1, from coordinate 15,211 downwards.
ATCGAGAGCTCTTTGCTTTCTTGCGTGGAGTGCTCATCGCGCGCAAAGATGTACGCAGTTTCAAAGAGAAGTTCCTTGCGGTGCAATACCCTGGGAATCGCAAGATCCCCTCAGGAGTTACTGAACACTATCTCTACGCGGGGGAGGCCGGACGTCGTCAGAACTATGCGCGGCACCTCTGCCAGCGGAACGGCCGGTACCGTCGACAAATCGAGGAAGCGCTTGATCAACAAGTGCGCGTGAATACGAAAGAGAAAACTCCACCAATCAACGTCACAATAAATTTGATGACTGGCGAAGGAGAGGAGACGGGCAACTTATCTTTCGAACTATCCGGCCCGAGCCAGGAAATGCGTCACGTCCCAGGCATTCGGATTGAAATCCCGTACATTCACTTTGGCTGGGAGTCTTACCATTCTTTGCACAACGATTTCTCGGACTTCAATCTTCCAGCACCCAGTTTAATTCAGCGTCTTCGCCTAGCGAGCAAGAATCGCGAGATCGATTTCTATGACTCGAAGGGAAAACCCGGAACTCTCTATCGAGAGGCCGGGGACGGGTGGAAGGGAGATCGGCACAGTCTTTTATATATCCGTGCCGATCTTCTTCGGCGTTACCTAACCGATACACGCCAAGTACTGGTCTGGTGCAACTGGGGAGAACGGGACTGGATGAAGAAGATGGAAGGTTATGAGATGCTCCACAATACTGCCAGAGAACGAATCTACCAAGCTCATGACCAAATACACCGTTCATTTTTTCAGTGGTCTGCTAAGGACCGAAAGGTTGTCTAGACGACTGCATTATGAGTTCCTTCTTAATCCGTGGTCACATGCTTCGGGATTCAGAGCTCCGACCACCTTTAAAGTTTCCGTGGATACCCGAATAATGCGTTGTAGCAATTCCAGCGGATAAGCGGGGCTTCCCACCGTCTCAATCGCATAGCGGTTGGCATCGTTTACAAGCCCGCTGACCTTGTCAGTTTTCACACACTGGCGCTCCATCACCCACTGAATGGCAGGCTTGCCATTGACAACATAGTCATAAGCCTCCAAGGGAATACCAGAGATTGTGATATAGGGATTGTAGACAATCCTGGTCCGATCTTTTTTGGCACCATGACCTCTACCAAATTTCATCTTTTCAACACGATATAGACGTTCAGGTTCTATGCCATCTGGCAGACCTTTCCCATCGTTGATCGTCACTGGCCATGGATCGACAGTTTCATACCCCAGGTGCAATTCTGTCAATGCATATCCAGCAGCCAAGAAAGCTCGAAAATCCGTAACGTCCGAGATTACAGGAAGCCGAGGCAGTTGTTTCATCAGATTATTTCGATACCTAGTGCGATAATCCTCTGAGTGTAAAACTCCATACAGATAATAGAACATATCTTCTTTGTTGATAGTTTCTCCAGGATATGCCGTCTGAAAATGCGCTAGCGCTTCATCGCTGATTCCGTCTTGAACTTGGTACTGTGTATCGTCTTGACCCACAAATAAATCTTCATCGTTACCTTCTTCTGTCTTTTTATAGAGCTTAAGGGGAAAACATTGTCCTGAGTCTAAAGTGTGTAGATTTGGTATTGCATCTACCATCAGTGCAGAAAATCCAGCTGTAGCACCAATGCCTGTAATACAAATCACCCGGTTCTCCGCTTGTGCATTCGGAAAAATCTTAGGCATTTGTCCAACTCGGTGATTAAGATGACGTTCGTAATACATCCACTGCTTAGAAAAAGGCCGATAGGTAGCAATCAGTGCTTCTCCATCAGTAAACTTCAAACATACTTTTCTCTGTAGGTATTGTTTCAATGAGCTTGACCACTTAATTTTCGTAGGGTCATTATCAACAAAAGCATCCAAATCAATCTTTTTGTTAGCTGAAGCCTTAATATACCTTTCCCGTTCTGTGTTGTAGTTGTCTATTGTCGTTTGAATGTTTTGCTCAAGTTTTTTTCGGGATGCGTTGTAACACCAGGCATCGCGATTAGTTCCTATACCTAAGGAAAAATTCTTGAACATTCGAAGCGCTGACTTGTTTTTCTTTTCACCTAGGACCAAAAATCGATCAAAGTCTGGATCTACCTGATTCAACCAGTCATGGTTTTCATCAGGCACAATAGTTCGCCAGCCACCTCGCTCAGTTATCCCTTTGATGTTTCCAAATTTTCGAACGATATCGAGCTTCTCCTCGCGACTGAGATAATCCCCAATATCATGAAAATGTATTTTGCCTGGTTCCTTGCTATTGGAATTTTTCACCAGCACCGTGATTGCGATTGGTGCACGACTGCCACCACCAAAAATTTTGCCACCTTCTTTTCGAGATGTTTCGCCCGAAGTTCTCTGGTTACCTCTCAGATGAAATACATACAGGCTTGAAAACTCTTCCACCAGACATTTGCGCAACCCATCCATAGCATTCCCATCGACCCAGCCGGCGTTGGTTACATAGGCCATCACTCCAGCATCACCGAGTCGGTCCGAGCCCCACCGTATAGCCCGAATGTAGCTGTCATAAAGGTTTTGTATGTTCGCTGCTTCAGAATACTTTGCGTATGTTTCCTCAATGCGCTTATCTAACGATGGATAAGCAATATTTTGTGCATTATCGTTAGCACTTCTCTGTCCGGCTGAATAAGGCGGGTTGCTCATGATGACCTTGATGGGCAAGGCCACCTGCCGTTTACGCCGTTCCGAGTTGTCCGGCAGGAATGCATCCAGCAAGTCCTCGGACTCATACATCTGGAAGGTGTCGGTCAGACAAATTCCTTCAAAAGGCTGATACGCAAGACCTTTTTTCCTGACAAGGCTGTGGTATACCGTCTCGATATTGACCGCCGCAATGTAGTAGGCCAGCAATACAATCTCATTGGCGTGAATTTCATGCTTGTACTTGTGCGACAATTCTTCCGTTTTGATCAGGCCGCTTTGCATCAGTCGAGTAATGAAGGTGCCGGTCCCAACGAATGGATCCAGGATATGTACACCTTTTGACCCTAGCCTTTGCCCAAACTCCTGCTGCAACAAATCGTTAACAGAATGGATGATGAAGTCCACCACCTCGATCGGGGTGTACACGATCCCCAGACGCTCCGTCATGCGCGGGAAGGCATTGCGGAAAAACTTGTCGTACAGCTCAACCACGATACGCTGCTTTCCTTCTATCGTTTCGATACCTGAGGCCCGCATACGGACACTCTGGTAGAACCGGTTCAGGGTCTCGGCTTCCTTTTCCAAGTGATGTTCCTGCAGCACATCCAGCACACCCTGCATGGCCTTGGATACCGGGTTCTGGCTCGTGAAGTCGGCATCCTCAAAAAGCGCGTCAAACACCGGTTTGGTGATCAGGTGCTGGGCCAACATCTCGATGACTTCTTCGTCCGCGATGCTGTCGTTCAGGTCATCCCGCAACTCATCCGCAAAGGCCTGGAATGCTTTCGCTTCCCTAGCATTGGCTGCATTGCAGACGATCGTGGTGATTCGGGTGATGTGGGTTTGGGCAATCTCTGCGATATCTGTGGCCCATTCTTCCCAGTACAGCCTGCGGCCACACTTCTGTACCACTTTGGCATAGATGGCCCGTTCGATGTCCCCTACCTCGAACTGGAGAGCGGGTTGATCATCCTTGGGATAAGTCTTTTCCTGCTTGCCTATGGTGTGACCCTTGCCAGTACGCTTCTCCCTAGCTGAAGGTTTTTGGAGATTGTCGGTGATGGCAATCACTTCCATCTTGCGGTTCTCCTGACCCACCAGGTCCAGCTTGTTCACGAACGCATCAAAATGGTCATCGTGTGAACGCAGTGCCTGCAGGACCTGCCAGACCACCCGGTACGCCTTGTTGTCGTTCAACGCCTCATTGGGTAGGACACCCGCTGGAATCACCACAGGCAGGATCACATACCCGCGCTCCTTGCCCGGGGCCTTGCGCATCACCCGCCCCACGGACTGCACGACATCCACCTGGCTGTTGCGAGGGGTCAGAAACAGCACGGCATCCAGGGCCGGGACATCGACGCCCTCGGACAGGCAACGCACATTGGACAGAATCCGACAGTGATTTTCAGGGGGGTCAGACTTGAGCCAGGCCAGCTTGGATTCCTTGATGCTGGCATTCATGCTGCCATCCACATGCTCAGCCTCACACACCACAGAGGATGCTGTATCCTCCAGCGCTTGGTATTCCTCCACTACGGGCTGGAACATGGTGGCGATGTGCTTTGAGCTCACCTTGTGGGTTTTGGTTTTACCCGGTTGATGTTCAATGACCTGACAGAAGGCTACGGCCCGTCGCATGGGAGTCGTATCCAACACTGACTCATCCTGCAGGTCTTCCTTGCTCAAGGCCTTCCAGCAGCCCACGATTTTGGCTGCATCATCCACGCGGAGCTGGTTGTCCGCATCGGCCAGCAGGTTTTGCAGACGTTTGCTGATATGGGCTTCGTCCATAGCCAGCACGATGACCTTGTAATCCACCAACAGGTCACGCTGTACGGCTTCTGAAAAACTGAGCACATGCAGTTCCTCGCCATACAGATTCTTGTCATCCATGGAACAGAGGGTGATCTCGCTGTCTTCGGCCTTGGCTTTGGAGACGTCTCCATAGATGCGTGGTGTGGCGGTCATGTAGAGGCGTTTCGCACCTTGGATGTACGCATTGTCATGCACCCGGACGAAATGACTTTCATCGTCACCTTCGAAGGTAGCTCCCGTGGTGCGATGTGCCTCATCGCAGATGATCAGGTCAAAAGCGTCCAACCCATATTCACTTTGGGCCTTGTGCAATACGTCAATGGAATGGTAGGTCGAAAACACCACGCTCATGTGGTTCTTGTCATGGCGTCCCTCCATTTCTGCTGCCAGACTGGATGCAGTGGTCGTAGCCGGATACCGCAGTTCGTGTACAAGCATCTCCACACGCTCTTCGGAGCGCTTGCGTTTTTTACCAACATGCGTGTCCGAACACACAGCATAACTGTGCATGGGAATGCTTTTTTCCTGGGTCCACTCCGTCAGGGCCTGCGACATCAAGGCCAGGCTCGGGACCATGAACAACACTCGCTTTCCCGGGCCTGCCATCTGTTCAGCGATTTTCAGGGCCACGAACGTCTTGCCGGTCCCGCAGGCCATGATCATCTTGCCCCGGTCCGCATTTTTTAGTCCGCCACACACCTGCTTCAGGGCCTCTTTTTGGTGAGGCCTCAGCATCTTTTGTTCTTTCAGTGCGGGAGCTCTGCCAGGCGCAAACTTCGACCAGTCAATCCAGCTAGCTTCCAATGCCGCTAAATCGATTTTGGTGACCGGGGGCTGTTGATACTCAAGTGCCTTGTCTGCTTTTTCATTCCATTTATCGGTCGAGGCCACGATAATCCGATGCACAAACGGCTTCTGCCCTGAGGCTGTAAAAAAACTATCGATGTCAGATTTTGCGATGATGTGGTCGGGGTCATAGAACTTGCACTGGATGGCATGATAGTCACCTGTGCATCGAGTCTTTGCCACCAGATCGATGCCTTCATCCGAGGCGCCTCTTCCATACTCTTTACCCTCCCCCCTAGCCCATTCGGCATACGGCCATACATTACTGTACCGGTCTAGATAGAGTGGCTCAGCTTGAAGATATTGAACAATCAGTTCTTCAAAATAGCTGCCTTTCTCGCGCTCGGTCTTCGCAGAGGAACGGAAATCATCAAGGAGAGTTTGTAAAGCAGTCATGAGTTTGATTCTAAAAGCCAGTTGAATGACATTATGCCGTCCTCATTCATGATTCATATCTTAGAAGTAGCTAATAGCTTCGATGGCCAAACAAAACAGGCATCTGATTGCCCGAATAAACCCTGTTGCTGATCAACATTCTCCTGACTCAAGTAGCGTAGCGCCTGGATTGTCAGCTAGGCCCAGACTGCAAAGAGTAGGGCAGCTCCTGTAGCGAAATGGCAGGTCCGTCCGCTGACCCGATGTGCAAACACGGATCTTCTTCTTTTTGGGTGCGCAAAACGATGAGTGCGCTGGCGTGTCCTGCAGATACCATTTGTGAGACAACAACTTTCCCCAGGGGCTGATCACCTTCTTCCGCAGAGAAAACGTTGGTTCCTGGCTCGGGCAATTGCTCGGTGGCGATGCTGGCCCGGTACATACGCCGGTTTGGTTTGCCGAGATAATGAGTCCGTGCAACAACTTCCTGGCCCGGGTAGCATCCCTTGCTGAAACTTACACCATTGATCAGTTCCAGGTTTGTCATTTGCGGGGTAAACGCTTCACTTGTGAGCGCAGTAACCCGAGGAATTCCACACGAGATGTCGTGCAAGTCCCACAGGCGGAACGTTGCAAGTGGTAACTTTTCAGACAACTGGCTGCAAAGAGAAACTGCTGTTTCAGCATCGGCCATGACTAGAATCCTGGTGTTCTCGCTTGGCAGGCGGACCAGCGTGGCCCCGCTTTCCTGGGTGCAGCCGTATACTTTTTGCGGTAGCTCGATCCCCAGGTTTTCGAAGGCAGGTCCCACCCCGGGTCCGGTCACACCGAATAAAACGGAGTGTTCCGACGCATCGTACAGGTCTACCTTGCTTCGGAGCTTGTACATGACAAGTTTTCTGAGTGTGATCTCGATGACATCTTTTGGCAGGACCAGGAAATAGTCCCCGTTATGTTTGAAAACCATGAAGATGGACAACACCCTGCCTTTGGGACTGCAATAGCTGTTCAACTGACTTGTATGTGCCGTGACCTGCTCCAGGTCATTGGTAAACTGGCTGTGTAGAAAGGTCCGGGTTTCTTCACCGGTTACGCGGATCAGGCCTAAAGGTGTAAGTTCGCACACACAGGTATCCTGTGTGCCGGGGTAGGGCTGTACGGAGGGTCCAAAGGAAGTCACCCGGCCGTTCTCGATTACGGCATCATGCGCCACCAGGAATTCTTGCCAAGGGCTGCTCATTTCAGGCTTGCCTGGAGATTGATCGGTCACTGCTGTCTCTTGTGATTTCCATGAGTTTATGCTTGCAAAGGGCTTGGTAGGCCAGTATGCAACCCTTAACTGGTTGTAATCATTGACATTATTTTAAAGGATATTCAATATGACCTGTTAATCAGGTAGTATCTGATACCAAGAATAAAACATTTGGATGACCTCTGTACATTGGCGTCAGGCCGCATAGAGGCTATTTTCATATCCATAGTTTTCACACGTACCAAGGGAGTCTCTGGTGAATCCTGATAGGCCAGTATCACCACATTTGCAGATCTATCGCTGGCCACTGGCGATGGCCATCTCCATACTTCACCGCATCACGGGCGCCGCACTTGCCGTAGGGGCCCTGCTGCTGGTTGTGCTATTGCTTTCGATAGCTGTCGGTCCAGGCGCCTATGATGTGCTACGGACCTATATTTCGACGGGTCCGGGCCAGGCTTTCTTGATTTTATGGACCTTGGCGTTATTCCTGCATTTGTTCAATGGAGTGCGCCACCTGGTATTTGACGCAGGTCTTGGTTTTGGAATTGAAGCCACCCGGATCTCTGGAATCGTGGTCTTGCTGGCAACCGTCGTGTTCACGGTGGCTGTTTGGCTGGTGGCCTGGCTGCACCACGGAATACAGGCGTAAATGATGTCGTTACGCACACTGTTGTCCGTAGTTCCAGGTGTTGGCAGGGAGGCTGTGGTGCACTGGTGGATGCAGCGTCTTACTGCAGCATTGCTGGTTCCCCTCGTTGTGTGGCTTGCCTTTTCTCTGGCAATGCTGGGCAGTGCAAGCTATGAGGCTGTAGTAAGCTGGTTGGGAGCACCTTCCGTCACAAGTTTTTTGGCAATATTCATTGCCTTGACTTTCTATCATACGAAGCTGGGGATGCAGGTCATCATCGAGGATTATGTAGGTGGATGGCTCAAAACAGCCTCAATGATTCTGTTGAATGTCACATGTATCCTGTCGGCTGTCGCCGGAATTCTTGCGCTTTTGAAAATCACTTTGTAGAAAATCGAAATGAGCAAGGCGTACAGACTGACTGAGCATGCCTATGATGTGGTGGTTGTGGGTGCAGGCGGCGCTGGACTGCGTGCCACACTGGGCATGACAGCAAGCGGACTTTCGACAGCGTGCATCACAAAGGTATTCCCGACCCGCAGCCATACCGTGGCCGCACAGGGCGGTATGAGTGCAGCGCTTGCCAACATGGGCGAGGATGACTGGCGCTGGCACATGTACGACACGGTCAAAGGCTCCGACTGGCTGGGTGATCAGGATGCCATTGAGTACATGTGTCGCGAGGCAATTCCAGCCGTTGTGGAACTTGAGCACTACGGAGTTCCTTTTTCACGCACGGACGACGGGCGCATTTACCAGAGGCCCTTCGGAGGCATGACTACCCGGTATGGCGAAGGAATTGCACAAAGAACCTGTGCCGCAGCGGACAGAACCGGTCATGCCATTTTGCACACGCTCTATCAGCAGTCCCTGAAGCACAATGCAGAGTTCTTCATCGAGTATTTTGCAATCGATCTGCTGATGAATGATGAAGGGGCATGCAAAGGTGTGCTGGCCTGGGATCTCGCCACAGGGGAACTGCATGTTTTCCGGGCGCACATGGTGCTGCTTGCCACAGGCGGCTATGGGCGTACTTACTTCTCCTGCACTTCGGCACATACCTGTACGGGGGACGGTAATGCCATGGTGCTGCGCGCGGGTTTGCCGCTGCAGGACATGGAATTCGTGCAGTTTCATCCCACCGGAATTTATGGCTCTGGATGTCTGATTACAGAAGGTGTGCGAGGTGAAGGCGGCTACCTGACCAATTCGGAGGGCGAGCGTTTCATGGAACGATACGCCCCGAACGCGAAGGACCTGGCCTCACGCGATGTCGTCAGCCGCTCCATGACCATTGAAATCAATGAAGGTCGAGGCGTGGGAGAGGAAAAGGATCATATACAGCTGCATCTGGAGCATTTGGGTGCAGACCTGATCAACTCGAAACTACCGGGTATAGCCGAATCTGCCAGGATATTTGCGGGCATCGATGTCACGCGTGAGCCAATCCCCGTTTTGCCGACGGTGCACTACAACATGGGTGGTATCCCTACGAATTATCAGGGAGAAGTAGTGACCCTGAAAGGCGATGATCCGGATCACGTGATTCCCGGACTGATGGCCATTGGTGAGGCAGCTTGCGTGTCGGTGCATGGTGCCAACCGCCTTGGGTCCAATTCCCTGCTGGACCTCATTGTATTTGGCAGGGCGGCAGCACTTCGTGCCGTGGAACTGGTCAAGCCAGGCCAGGCTCACGAAAAATTGAATGATGGGGTAGTGGATACTGTACTCGACCGTTTTGATAGACTGAGGCATGCCAGTGGCGAAATTATGGTGGCCCATCTGCGCATTGAAATGCAAAAGACCATGCAAAGCCATGCTGCCGTTTTCAGAACCGGCGAGTTGATCGAGAAAGGGTTGATCCGGCTCCGGAAACTGTTTTCTCAGATGGACAATTTGAGACTTAGCGATCGCTCCATGGTCTGGAACACAGATTTAGTTGAGGCCATTGAGCTGACAAACTTGATGCCTCAGGCAATTGTCACCGCACAGTCTGCACTGAACCGCACCGAAAGCCGCGGCGCACAGGCTCGAGATGACTATCCGGAACGTGATGATGAGAACTGGATGAAGCATACGTTGGCCACCATTGATGAACAGGGAGATGTGGCAATCGGGTACAGGCCGGTGCACATGTATACCCAGACCGACGAGGTTGAGGTAATCCCGCCAAAGGCCAGGGTCTATTAAAAAAGGATTGGTGGATGGCACAGTTCAATCTTCCAGCAAATTCCGTAGTCAAGCCGGGTAAAACGTATCCTGCAGCAACCGGTAGCGGCCAGACGAAAAAAGTGGTTGTCTATCGTTATGACCCGGACAGCAAGGAAAACCCGCGTACGGACACCTACGAAATCGACCTGGATACCTGCGGGCCGATGGTGCTGGATGCACTGATCAAGATCAAGAATGAAATTGATTCCACCCTGACGTTTCGCCGTTCGTGCCGGGAAGGCATCTGTGGCTCGTGCTCGATGAACATCAATGGTTCAAACACACTGGCGTGCATCAAGGCCATCGAGGAGATCAAGGGCGACATCAAGGTTTATCCTCTGCCCCACATGCAGGTCGTCAAGGACCTCGTGGTGGATCTGAGCAGGTTTTATGAGCAGTACGCATCGGTCAAACCATGGATCAAAACCGAGGCACCACCTCCGTCAGGACGTGAAAGGCTGCAATCCAAGGATGACCGTGAAAGGCTGGAAGGCCTGGAGGAATGCATCCTGTGTGCATGTTGTTCGACCAGTTGTCCAAGTTACTGGTGGAACAGTGACCGCTATCTCGGTCCTGCCGTGTTGCTGCAGGCTTACCGGTGGATTGCCGACAGCCGGGATGAAGCCACGGCCGAGCGCCTGGAGGAATTAAAGGATGCGTTCAAGCTTTATCGTTGCCACACCATCATGAACTGCACGAATACCTGTCCCAAGGGGCTGAATCCAGCGAAGGCGATTGCGGAAATCAAGAAACTTACCGCTGTGGCTGGAAGCTGAGGTAAATGGAGGAGAAGGCACAAAAACTGCTATGGCGCTGCAGGAGAGGTACCAAGGAGCTGGATATCCTGATGATGACATTTCTGGAGAATCATTACCGGGATGCTGAGCCTGCATTGAAACAAGCGTTTGAAGACATGCTGGACATGCAGGATCCTGAGTTGTATGCCCTAGTGACGGGGATGCAAGAATCACATGACCACCACATCAACAAAGTGATCGAATTCATGCGCACCTGAAATCGGTTGCGAGGGCATGCTTGCCCTTTTCTTTTTTCGTAATTGTTGCAGCGTTTTTAGGTTATATGCCAGTATAATCTGACGTCGCGATGCATGTTTGATGATGAGAAATCTATCTTTACAAAAACGGTTTTTGGCAGATCCGTCACCCAATACTTTTGCCGGGCTGATGGAGATGTATGAAGCGAATTACATTCGTCTGCGTAAATTGTGTGGTACCAAGGACGCCATGCCTGCCATTGCAGTGTCAAGGGTTCCCCAGGGAATGGATTTATACCTTCAGGTTCTGGAGCAGACCCGGTACACCTCAACTATTGCGTTGACCTACTATTTCGCAGATGCGGAAAGCGGCTTGCTGGCCTACCCAAATCTCAAGTTAAGAATCTACTACGATGCACTTCAAGCTGAAGTGATCAGCCAGACCTTCCGGAATAAAAACATAAACAATCGTGCCTACAGACCCAAGACAAGCCCTTCCTTGCCGAAAAGATGGTATCTGAATCGTTTTTTATTCAAGTGGCTGTCGTATTGCGACAGGCAAGGACATTCCTTCGTAGAAAACGATCGGTTGCGTCAGAACCGATTGCTCACTGAAAATACCGTAACCCCATAGCTGAACGGTATTCCGTAGGCAGGGATATTGGAAAATATGCGCGATTTATTCGACAAGTAGTTGAATATAAATGTCTTTATTTCAGATGAGCGAGACCAGGACAGTGGGTTTGGTGCAACTGCAGAACGGCTGGGATTGGTCAAAGTAGGTCTTTGACTGCATCGCGCTCTTCTAGCAGTTCTTTCTCTGTCGCCTGGATCATCTCCCGGCTGAAGTCATCAATTTCCAGGTCACGAACAACTTCGTACTCGCCGTCTTTGCATCGTACGGGAAATGAAAACATCAACCCTTCCGTAATTCCGTAATCTCCGTTTGACACGATACTCATGCTTGTCCAGTCCTCACCGGAGGTCCCGAATACCCAGTCACGCATGTGATCGATTGCTGCCGAAGCGGCCGATGCCGCAGAGGATGCTCCACGGGCAACGATTATTTCTGCCCCACGTTTTTGCACACTGGAAAGAAAGGTTTCTTTATACCAGGTCATGTCAATCAGCGAGGTAGCACTCTCGCCCCCAATGCTGCAGTGGCTGATGTCAGGATACTGTGTAAGCGAGTGATTGCCCCACACGGTCAGGCGGCTAATCCCGGTGACTGGCGTTTCGGTTTTCAGCGAGAGCTGATTGAGAGCACGGTTGTGGTCAAGTCTCATCATGGAAGTAAATTGTGTCGGAGACAGGTCAGGGGCGTTGTTCACGGCAATCAGGCCATTGGTATTGGCCGGGTTTCCTATGACAAGTACCTTCACATCACGGGAGGAGTGTTCATTGATGGCGCGGCCCTGTGGCTTGAATATTTTTCCGTTATCACTCAACAGGTCACTGCGTTCCATGCCCTTGGTGCGCGGTTTTGAGCCGATAAGCAGGACATAATCCGCATCCTTGAAGCCAACGCTGAGGTCCGTTGTAACAATCACTTCCTCAAGCAATGGAAAGGCACAATCCAGCAATTCCATCTCGACACCTCGCAAGGCTTGCAAGGCAGGCTCGATCTCAATCAGCTGGAGGATTACGGGCTGGTCTGCGCCTAGCATATCTCCTGCAGAAATCCGGAACGCGGCAGCATATCCAATGTTTCCTGCGGCACCTGTGATAGCGATTCGTACGGCGGGTTTCATGTAGTGTTCCTCATAGAATTATCGGTTCGGGTGATGTTGTTTTTCCAAATATTCAAGTGATTGCATTTCATTCAGCCGACTTACAGTGCGTCGGAATTCCTCGCTGAGTCGTGAGCCTTGATACAGTGAATCTGGCCAGACCTCGGCAGAAAGGATCAACTTTACATTACGATCATAAAACTCGTCCACAAGGTTGATGAATCTCCTTGCCTGGTCATCGTTGTTTTTAAAAACAGGCACATGCGAAATCAAAATGGTGTTGAAGCACTTGGCCAGCTCAATGTAGTCAGAAGGCCCACGTGGCTCTGCGCATAGTTCCCGAAAGTCAAACCATGCGATCTTGTCCGAGTGGCGTATGCTTTGCAGGTTCCGGTTTCTGATCTGGATTTTCCCCCAGGAGCCATCATTTTTTTCTGCACTCAGGCTCAGAAAGTGATGTTCAAGCCAGTCTTGCGAGGTATCGTCAATGGGGGTGTTATAAATACCTTCTGTTTGCATAAGTTCGAAGCGGTAATCAGTCTCGCCGTTTAACTGGACTACTTTCGTATGTGTTTGCAGCAATTCAATAGCGGGCAAAAACCGTTCACGTTGCAGTCCGTTTGTGTACAGCAGATCCGGTCTTGTGTTGGAAGTTGTTACTAGGATGGTTTTATGTTCAAAAAGTCCTTGCAATAATCCGGAGATGATCATGGCGTCGCCAATGTCATTCACAAAAAATTCATCGAGGCACAGCACTTTGGCTTTGTCAGCAAATCTGCGGGCGACTCGCCTGAGAGGATCGGCTTCATCCCTGCAGTGCTTCAGCAGGTCATGGGCCTCGTCCATGAACTGGTGGTAGTGCAGGCGCAATTTATGCTGTATGTGCAAGTTGGAGAAAAACAGGTCCATCAGAAACGTCTTGCCTCGTCCAATCCCTCCCCAGATGTACAGACCCTTGATCTCTGCAGGGTCTTGCCTGCCGGGCAGGAAGCTTGTAATACGGCCAAGCAACCCAGGTTTTGAATTATAATGATTGAGCTTGTGATGCAGGGCTTGTAGTGCCAAGACTGTTTTTTTCTGATCCGAATCTTGTGCGATCTGCTGTGTTTCCAGCAGTTTTTGGTAAGCTGATTCAATCATTCTGGCTTGTTTGTTGGATTCAAAACCCGCATGCACAAGTTTGGCAGGCATTCCTTTTTCAGGTGCATACTATATACCGCAGGGAATCTGCCTGACCACGTAATGATACGGCGAAGGTGTCCTGTACGAGCTCAATGCGGTGCAGTTGTTTGGATGATGCATGATGAGGATACTAAAGTGATTATGTCTTTCCAGACACAGGCCCGAAGGGCGAAGGCACATGTTTTGACGAATTCAGCCCCCCAATTCTAGGTTTGACTGGCGAATAATACTTACAAATGTCGCTGGGTCCACTCATGGTTGATCTTCGTGCAGATTCATTGTCTGTACAGGAAAAAAAACTTTTACTGTCGCCCCAGATCGGTGGCGTGATTCTTTTCAGCAGGAATTTTACATCAGTTGACAGCCTGATAAGTCTCGTCAGCGAGATTCACGCTCTTCGCCACCCGAGATTGCTGGTTGCCGTTGATCAGGAGGGCGGGTGTGTGCAGCGGTTCCGCAAGGGATTCACCCAATTACCCGCAGTTCAAGAACTTGGAAAAATCTATGACACTGACTCACACAAAGCATGTGAACTGGCTGAGGTTACAGGATGGCTCATGGCCGCTGAACTCCGTTCCGTTGGAATCGACTTTAGTTTTGCGCCAGTCCTTGACCTGAACCTCGGGGTCAGCCGCGTGATTGGCGAGCGTGCTTTTCACAAAGACCCTGAAATTGTCTCTGTGCTGGCAATGCACTACGTCCGCGGGATGCGCAGTGCAGGCATGCAGGCCGTAGGCAAACACTTCCCGGGGCATGGCGGAGTTGCGGCGGACTCGCACATTGACATGCCGGTTGATACGCGCAGTTACCAGGATCTCGTTATGCAGGACATTCTGCCATTTCATCGCCTGATCAATCAGGGCATTGCAGGGATCATGAGTGCGCATGTCGTATACGAGAGGATAGACAAGGAAGTAGCAACCTATTCCAGCAAGTGGCTGCATGCCGTATTGCGTGAACAGTTGGATTTCAAAGGTGCAGTGTTCAGTGATGATCTCAGCATGAAAGCCGCGGCTTGCAGTGATGAATATCTTGTACGTACTCAGAAAGCCCTGCAAGCCGGTTGTGACATGGTTCTGATTTGCAATGAGAACACGCAGGCTGTCGAGGTTGCAGAGCAGTTGACGAATCAGGACAATCCGGCATCCCAGATTCGTTTGGCCCGCATGCATGGAGGTAAGGATGCAATTCCCAATAAAGATTTGCGTGCCAGGAAGGCGTGGCAATCTGCGGTATTACAAGTAGAATCATATCTGGATTCATCCAGCAGTGATCTGCTGATTTAATGGCACATATCCCACATCAGTAAAGCAGTTATGGACAGCACGTATCTTTCTGAGATTTTTGGAGGCCTGTGGCCGCATGACATTTCGTCTGCCTGGGTGATCCAGGTGTTTGTCGTAGTATTCGCTGTCCTCTTGTTTAACTCTTTTGTGAGCCTGTTTTTGCGGAGGCTGGAAAAAAATGTCCAGCGCTCGGCAAATCCCTGGGATGATGCATTCATCTATGCCG
>VXPJ01000077.1 GCA_009839635.1 Pseudomonadota bacterium | reverse complement strand
CCCGTTGCGCCTGCAAAAACATCGGGACATGCCTGAAAGGCTGGAGGTGCGTGGCGAGGTGTTCATGCCGAAAAAGGGGTTTGAAAAAATCAATGAGCAGGCCAGGCAAGAAGACAAGAAAACCTTTGTGAACCCCAGAAATGCTGCGGCTGGTGCCCTGCGCCGCCTTGACCCGCAGGAGACGGCCGGATATCCGCTGGATGCTTTTTTTTACAATGCCGCCGGGATCGCGAAACGGACCCCGATTCGTACGCAGTTCGGTGTGTTGCAGTACTTGAAAAAGATGGGATTGAAAATCTGTGCCGAAGCGCAGCAAGTGTCCGGCTGCCAGGGATGTCTGGAATATCACGCAGCGATTCTTGATAAAAGGGCCGCCCTGGACTACGAGTTGGACGGGGTGGTTTACAAGGTCGACGATTTGGCCTCGCAGGAAGTCCTGGGTATGGTTTCACGTGCACCACGCTGGGCAGTGGCACACAAGTTTCCGGCGCAGGAAGCAGCGACCCGGGTCGCGGATATCCGCTTTCAGGTCGGTCGCACGGGCGCATTGACACCGGTTGCAAAGCTCGAGCCCGTGTTTGTCGGGGGTGCGACTGTCAGCAATGCAACATTGCACAATATGGATGAAGTCAACCGCAAGGATGTGCGGATTGGCGACCGGGTGATTATCCGAAGGGCCGGTGACGTGATACCGGAAGTCGTGAAGACCATCCCGGACCCCGGTGCTGAACGCGGTGACCCCATCCAGGCGCCAAAGAGGTGTCCGGAATGCAATTCGGAGGTCGTGCGGATTGAGGGTGAGGCGCTGATTCGGTGCAGCGGCGGCTTGTACTGTCCGGCACAGCGCAAAGGCGTGATCTGGCATTTTGCATCAAGAAAGGCGATGGACATCGAAGGCCTGGGAACCAAGCTGGTGGACCAGTTGGTGGACAAAGGCCTGGTCAGCAGCGTGAAGGACCTGTTTCATCTTGCCAAGGAAGACCTCGTTGAACTGGAGTTCATGGGCGAACTGTCTGCCACCAATCTGCTGGATGCCATCGAGAAGAGTAAACGCACCACGCTGGCACGGTTCATCTATGCGCTTGGCATCCGTGAAGTCGGAGAGGCCACGGCAGCCTCGCTTGCGGACCATTTTCGGGACCTGGAGCCCCTGCTGGAGGCGGATTGTGAAGCGCTGCAGGAAGTGCCTGACGTGGGTCCAGTCATTGCGGAAAATATCACCGCATTCTTCAGGCAGGCGCATAACCTGGAAATCCTTTCGGAGTTGCAACATGCAGGGCTTGTTTGGGAGGTCAAACCCAAGCCCGATGAGCAGGACAACCCGCTTGCCGGTAAGACCTTCGTGCTGACCGGCAGGCTGGAAAAGTTCAGTCGCGCTGAGGCTGCCCTGCAGTTGAAGTCACTGGGTGCAAAAGTCACTGGCAGTGTGTCCCGGCAAACCACTGCAGTGGTTGCCGGAGAAAATCCGGGTTCGAAAGTGGACAAGGCCCTTTCGCTTGGGGTGGAAGTTCTTGCGGAAGAGGATCTGCTTGCCTTGCTGCAGCCAGATCCCTGAGGCTCAGGATCCTGGCTGCAGCCGGATTTCTGCTAGAATATGACCGGATCATCGCCCGGTCACCGTAGTATGAACTTCCGTAAACCAGCCTTGCTCAGCTAATTGATTCGGTAGTCAGGCTTGCCAAACATCCACCCCACTGCAGTCGTCTCACCCAAGGCGGAAATCGGCACGAATGTGACCGTGGGTCCCTACAGTGTGGTGGAAGATGATGTGATCATTGATTCCGGTACCGAGATTGGCCCGCATTGTGTGGTTCACCGGTATGTCCGGCTGGGAGCGGATAATCAGTTGCATGCACAGGTGGTGCTGGGCGGGTTGCCCCAGGATGTCTCGTTTACGGGAGAAGAAAGCTGGCTTGAGATTGGAGATGGCAACGTCTTCCGGGAAAACTGCACGGTGCATCGATCCACACGTCCTGATGTACCGACCCGGATTGGTAGCCGGTGCTACCTGATGGGTTATTCGCACGTCGCACACGATTGTCAGCTTGGTGATGAGGTTGTACTGACCGCCTATGTAGGCTTGAGCGGGCATATTGAAATCGGGGACAAGGCTAATCTGGGCGGCCATGTGGGCACGCACCAGCATATACGTATCGGAACGCTGTCGATGGTGGCTGGCTATACACCGGTCCGCAAGGATGTGATGCCGTACTGCCTGCTGGGCGGCGAACCTGTGCGCCACTACCGGCTGAATGCCATAGGTTTGCGGCGTGCCGGGATCAAGGGCAAGCGCTACAGCGAACTGGAGCAGGCCTACCGGCGCCTGCGACAGGGGGAACCAGCAGAGCACCTGCAGGGCACGCCCGAGATTGAATTGTTGCGTGACTGGATGCTGGCGCCCTCCAAGCGCGGTATCTACGGGTTTTTGCAATCGCAGGATTGATCCGGATGCGGGTTGATTCATCCTGACATGGCTGGTGCGCTCAAAACATACCTGGACATCTGCCTGCTGCGGGAAGGGCCGGAGGCCTTGCCGTATTCCTGGGTCCTTCTCGGTATCGTGATTGTTGTCAGTCTCGGTGTTTCCGTCCTGATCGGATCGATGGCCTATGACATGACGGCGGTCCTGCTTGCAAGTATCGCAGGACTGTTTCTCTCATTCGTATTCGCAAGGGTCTTGTTGATGAAAAACCCGGAACGCTTCCTGCAGACCTTCAGCGCCATGCTCGGGACCGTTACCCTGATTAACATCGTCTCTCTCCCCGGGACCTATTCCCTGAGGTACCTGAAACTCGGACACACTGCGGAGCTGTTTTTTGCCCTGACGGCATTCGCGCTGTTCGTGTGGGTTGTCATCGTCTACGGGTACATTTTCAGCAAGGCTCTGTCCTGTGCGATGAGCTACGGCATTGCCATCAGTGTGGGCTATGCCCTGTTGCAAGTCATGTTGCTGGAATTGTTTATATCGGGGAGCGTGCCAGCCTGATGCGTATCCATATTCTTGGCATTGGCGGCACGTTCATGGGAAGTCTGGCCATTATTGCCCGGCAATTGGGGCATGAGGTTTCCGGTTCGGACACCAATGCCTATCCGCCGATGAGCACACAGCTTGAAATGGCGGGCATCGAGATCATGGAAGGCTATTCCGTTGATCATCTCTATCCCATGCCGGACCAGATTATTGTCGGCAATGTCATGACCCGAGGCAATCCGGTGGTGGAATATCTGCTCAACAACCGCCTGGCGTTCACTTCCGGCCCGGCCTGGCTGCATGACCATGTCCTGCAAAATCGCTGGGTACTCGCGGTTGCCGGAACGCATGGCAAAACCACCGTGTCCAGCATGCTGGCGTGGATACTGGAATGCTCCGGGCACGAGCCTGGCTTCCTGATTGGCGGGGTGCCGGAGAATTTCGAGTTTTCCTCAAGGCTCGGGAAGTCCAAGTACTTCGTGATTGAGGCCGATGAGTATGACACTGCATTTTTTGACAAGCGCTCGAAATTTCTGCACTACTGCCCGCATACCCTGATACTGAACAATCTGGAATTTGATCATGCGGATATCTTTGACGGAATCCGGGACGTCAAGCGACAATTCCATCACCTGGTGCGCATCATGCCCAACGAGGGCCGCATGATCATCAACCACGACGACCAGAATATACGGGACGTCATGGAAATGGGCTGCTGGACGGATGCCGAATCTTTTTCGGTGAAGAACCCTTCGGCGACCTGGTTTGCAGACGAGGTTGACATACGCACTTCCGGGTTTTCCCTGATCCGGCAGGACAAGCCCTGCGGGACGGGCAGGCTTGATCTGTACGGTCGACACAATATTGCGAACGCGGTGGCCGCGGTTGCCGGTGCCCAACATGTCGGGGTGCCTCCGGGGGAAGCCCTGCGGGCCCTGGCCTCCTTTTCCGGTGTCAAGCGCCGTCTGGAACACAGGGGAACATTTAACGGGGTGCGTGTGTACGATGACTTTGCGCATCACCCGACCGCAATCATGGCGACAATTTCCGCATTTCGTGAACAGCAGCCACAGGGCCGAATCGTGACGGTTTTTGAGCCTCGCTCCAATACCATGCGCATGGGAGTACACACGGATGAGCTCGCACATGCGTTCAACGATGCAGATACTGTGGTCATATATGCGCCTGACGAACTCCAGTGGTCCGTTCAGGAGGTGGCAGATCAAATGAGCCCGCTGGCGCATGTTTGTGCGACTACGGATGCAATCATCACCTTGCTGCTCGCCGATCTCGAAGATGGAGATAACATCCTGATTCTGAGTAACGGCAACTTCGACGGTTTATCCGACCGGCTGGTTTTACAGCTGTCCAGACGTGAGGCCTCGGTTGTGCACTGAGTGCACAGCTGGCGCCATTGACCTGAATTGCAGCAGAGACGTATGATCCGTGCTTGGTTGGAAGTCACCTGTGTATAGGATGCACACCCGGTACCGGGGCATAGCGCAGTCTGGTAGCGCATCTGCTTTGGGAGCAGAGGGTCGGGGGTTCAAATCCCTCTGCCC
>VXPJ01000108.1 GCA_009839635.1 Pseudomonadota bacterium | reverse complement strand
GTCCTACATCAGTAGTGCAGGATTGCGTTCGATCCTGCTTATTGCAAAAACGCTCAAGGGTAAAAATACAAAATTCATGCTGTGTTCCCTGCCTGAGCCGATAAAAGAAATTGTTGAGATCGCAGGTTTTGACAAAATCATTGACGTGCTTCAATCCCGAACTGCAGCAGTAGAAGCCATAAAGGGCTAGGACGATCACAGAACAGTCAGTGTGATAG
The DNA here is from genome assembly GCA_009839635.1 of Pseudomonadota bacterium. Taxonomy (GTDB): domain Bacteria; phylum Pseudomonadota; class Gammaproteobacteria; order UBA4575; family UBA4575; genus WTFY01. Next base: position 4,420 of record VXPJ01000108.1, on the reverse strand, counting down.
CCCTGCAGTTAATCCCTTTCTGAACAAAGATACCAAGCTGCTGATAGTTCACTGGGTCAGGAGCCTCGTTTAGCTTCACGTCATCAGAGAACCTATCGTTGTGGCCCGAGAACTGTACCTAAAGGATGAAATGATCGACGGTGTCTTGGTCATCCATGTAGGTGGCCACATTGACGGTGTAAACGCTCAGGAATTCCAGAGAGGCCTTAACCAGAGAATCCAAAATGCTGATGGACCCGCTGTACTGGATTTCAAAAACCTTACCTACATCAGTAGCGCAGGATTGCGGTCAATCTTGCTTGCTGCAAAAGTATTCAGGGATAAAAACAAGAAGTTTGTGTTGTGCTCGCTGCCAGAAACCGCCCTGCAAGTTATAAGAATTTCCGGCTTTGACAAAATCATTGAGATACAAGAATCTCAATCTACGGCTATAGCTGCTACCACAAACTGACACGTCATGAGGGTGCAACCGCTATACCCTCTCCATCTGCAGATTCCTCAGTAGTATCCTTTGTTTCACGGAATACTGGTTCCACTGGCAAAACAACAATCATGTCAGTGTATTCGCCTTCCTTTGTATCCACACGAATCTCGCCACCGTGCTCGCGCATAATGTCATTGGACAGTGATAGCCCCAAGCCCGTTCCCTTGTCAGGCGGCTTCGTTGTATAGAATGGATTAAAAATGCGCTCTAATGCCGATTCGGGAATGCCATTCCCATTGTCTCTGACATGTACCTCAACATGCTCCCCAACCTGCCGGGTACTCAGCTTGAGTGTCGGTAGATAATCCTTCCCGGCATCACCACCTTCCTCTACCAGGGCTTTTCTTTTTTCATCAGTGGCATAACAGGCATTGGTCACCAGATTCAGGAACACCCGGCCCAGATCCTGTGGTCGCACCTCCACCTTTCTTAAGTCTTCGTCATAGTCTTCCTGAATATCCAGCTGAAACTCAGTATCCGCGGCACGGGCACTGTGAAATGCAAGCAACACATGATCATTCAGTAGCACATTCAAATCCGTTTCCTGCCACTCTCCACCACCACGACCCATCTTGAGCATATCCATTACAATCCGGTTTGCACGCTTACCATGTTCATGAATACGCTGTAAATTTCCGGTGAGATCCCCCGCTACCTCCTCGACCAATTCCGGATCATATTCGTCTTCTCCATTCCCTTCCCCGGCTCGGCTCTTGGCCACTTCCTCCAGAAGTTCTTCCAGTAGCTCCTGTGAGACCTCTGAAAAGTTCATTATGAAGTTCATTGGGTTCTTGATTTCATGCGCAACCCCTGCCGTCAATTGACCAAGTGCGGCAAGCTTCTCACGCATTACAATTTGATCCTGTGCACGCTCCAATTCCTCATTGGTTTGTGCCAGTTCCTCATTTTTACCTTTCAGCTCTTCGGCAAGCGTTTCCACCAGGTTAAGACGCTGCACTTCCAGTGCATTGTTCCTGAACACATCCAGTGCCTTAGCCAGTTGTGCAATCTCATCACGACCATCAACATCAATGGCAACTTCCAGATCGCCGCCAGCCATTTGCTGCATCTGATTCGAAATTCGATCCAAACGCTTGATCAGGCGGCGCTGAACGAGCAACCAAACAAACAGGAATGCGCCACCGATACTCACGAGATTGACAACAAGCAATATTGTTGTGCTGGTAGTTGTTGCCGTGGTTGCCTTGTCGGCCATCTCTCCTGCAGCCATGCTGGAGTCATCCACAAAACTCTCCACCTGTGCAACAACGTCAATTCCAAGAATCTGGCTGTCATTAAGTAGATCAACCAGTTCCTCATCAACTGTAAGTTCCCTGAAACGCAAATCAAATCCATTGTTCTCCCTTCCGCCAACCGACAACAGGTCGGAGAAAGCCGAAGACAGCCGGCCGTGGACTACTGTATTTTCAAGCGCATCAAGCGACCGCCCCGCATGGCCGACGGTCGCTTCAAACCGTTCCCGCAAAGGCTCCAGCAATGCTTTATCGGTCACAGTAAACGCAGTTGCCAACAACTGTGTGGCGATGGCAGCCGCTTCACGCAACTCAACCAGACGGCGATATGTCTGGAATTCCTGTTCTGAAAAATGAACAGAAAGTGGCGACTGCTCCTCACTGAAAGACCTGTAGCCTGTCATCGTGTAGAACATCTGGTCATCAATCTCTTCGATCAACATGGCTGTCAGCTTGCCCTGGACAACCTGGAGTTCATCCCTGAGATCGATAATTTGCTGGCGAACATCGAAGCGTTCCCTGACAAGCACCTTGACCTCGCCGATATTGCGTACAATGCCAGCCCCGCCGGTCTGAATCTGTTGCGCCCTTGCGTCCCTCCCCTGGTTCGCCAGCATGATTGAAAGCTGTGCCTCGAATTCATCTGCCTGCCAACCTGTTGTAGCAGCGATGGTCTCAAACTCTTCTGGCGAGGCTACCGTTGTAAGACGTGGCACTGCAGCAACAAGCGATGCTGTTTGCTGGGCAATCGCAAACGCGGACGTCATCTCGGGGACACTTTTTTCACTGACGTTTTGCTGGATTTTTCCAATGTAGTCGAGAATGAAAAGAGCAAGCAGGCTGATCATGATGATCAGTACAACGGCACCGCCAAAACCCACATACAGCTGTGTAGAAATTCGACTCCAGAGTTTTGCAGACATTGTGCTTCTCTCAAATCTACTGCGAATGCAAAGCCCCGGTCAGCGATGCTACAGAGGTTAGGGATGTCACGGGTGAATATTTGCCATTGGGGCCAATTACCGTCAGGAAAACGCTGTCCGAACCCTGGTTGTCGTCCTTGCCGTAACGCAATTTGAATCCATCCAGGCTGATACTGTCATCGGTTCTCAATACTGAATTGATACAGTCTCGGCTAATCTGCTTGCCACAGTGAGAAACCACATGAGCCGCCAGACGCCCTGCCAAATATCCTTCGTATGATATGAAACCCGGTTCAATGGCTGGATCGAATGCTTTCAGCGCTGCACGGTACGAAGCCGTTGCGTTTATCGTATCCCCCGTCGGAAAGGGTACAACCTGTGTCACCAAAACACCCGCTCCCTCGGTACCCAGCTCCTTTGCCAAGGCATTACTGCCTACGAAAGACAGAGTCATGAAAATTGGATCCATCCTGAGACGCCGTGCCCACTTGATAAAGGTTGCGGTTGGCTTGTAGGGGCCTACGATAATCACAGCCTGTGGTTCCATCGCGCGAAGATCAAGAAGGGCCGTCTTCACTGCGATCGTGTTTCGGGGAAACACACCCGTGCCAGCCGCGGAAAGCTTACGACGTTCGAGTGCCAGGAGAACGCCTTGCAGTCCTGCACGCCCAAAGGAGTCGTCCTGATAGAGGATGGCAATGCGGTCATATCCCATGTCGGTGGTCAGCCGCTCCACCATCTCTTCGGTTTCCTGATAGTACGAGGCCCGGAGATTAATAACGGTATGACGGGTATTGTCACGCAGGTATTCTGCACCTGTCATAGGCGCCATGTACGGCACATCGTTTGCCTCAGTAACCGGGACGGCCGACTGGGAAGTAGGTGTGCCTACTGCACCTATAAGGGCAAAAACACCGTCTTCGATCAACTGCTGCGTGTTCGTAACCGCCGCCTCTGGCTCATAGGCATCGTCCAGCGAGCGCAATTCCAGGCGGCGTCCATTGATGCCACCGTTGTCATTGACTTCTTTGAACGCGGCAAGAATCCCTGCTTTCATGCTTTTACCCAGTTCACCTGCAGGGCCGCTGAAAGCGGCAGATTGCCCAAACAGGATGCGTTCGCTGTTTACGCCAGGTGTAGTGATTATGCTGTTCTCAACCTCCCCAGCTGCAGCACTAGCAAATATTGCAGCAAAAAGTGTGATAAAGGCTTTTCTGGGAGATAATCTGCGCAGGGCCTGCACTTTAGATCTTCTTTACCATGGTTAAATGGTTGCGCTCACTGTTGCGCTGATAGCGCATCTCCGTCATCAACTGCTTGGCCAGCCGGATGCCGGCACCACCAACACTGCGTTCTTCAAGTGAACTTTCGATGTCCAGGTCGGGCGCATCGTGCAATGGGTCGAAGGGACATCCATCATCCGTGATCTCAACGGTAATGGTCTCACCTTCCCTCGAGAGCTTGATCTCAACTTCATGCTCCTGGTCATCGTCATGGGCATAACTGACTACATTTGTAAAGAGCTCTTCCAGCGCAAGCTGAATCTGAAGCAACGCATCCATGGGAAATCCATGCTCCTCGCCAAATTCCTCCAATGCAGCTTCTATCGTGCGAATTTCCTCCATTCGATTGGCAACAGTCAGTGTACGTGAAGCTTGCATCACTCTACTCCAGCCTAGTCATGTGACTCGCAGAACAAGGCAGGTGATGTCGTCGGACTGGGGGGTTTCCCCTGCAAACTCCCGGACCGACTGAAACAC
>VXPJ01000012.1 GCA_009839635.1 Pseudomonadota bacterium | reverse complement strand
TGAGTTCACAGGAGGCAACAGGCCGACGGTTCAAGCCCGTCTTTATCCTATTGAATATCTCCCAGAATTCAGGAAGTTTTTCAACGAACAATGGTTACCCAATCAAGCTAAGAAATATTTTGAAAAAAAGGCACCCCAAGCCTTGGAATATTTGCCACTGGTACAACAATTACCGGCACAGTAAAAAGTTACTACCCCAAAACATTTAAGCACTATCGAATATAATTTCTCAAAATGCAGTAGCAGGATCACAGTGGAACCAGTGTTATGGCCGAAGAAATAAAAAACGCCCTCATAATTCATATCGATGAAGATGATGAAGGCCTCACCCAACTGAAAAATTTAATCCAGAAAAACGGAATGGTCCCTCGAGACTATTCGATCAATGCCGATAATCCCAACGATGCTGACTCAGAGGAGAACACTAAGTCACAAATCCTCGCCCCAGACATTCAGCAATTCAGCACATTAGTGATCTGTGTCTCTCCTGAAACGAAGGATGCTCAGTTTGTTAACTGGATAATTGAGTATGCAGAGGAACACAAAAAAAGGATTGTAGGAGTTTGGGCACAGGGTGAGGATGGCTGTGAAGTCCCGGAAGCATTAAGCAAGTATGCTGATGCTGTAGTCGGTTGGACGGGCAACCGTATCGTTGATGCGCTAAACGGAAAAATCAACGATTGGGAAAATCCAGATGGTACGAAATGTGACCCGCGAGACATTAAACGCTACGATTGCAGTAAATCTTAAATGTGAAACTGTTTTCGTATGTTGTGGCTCGTGACTATGGCTTTGCCCCAAACCCCTTTTACGGGGTATGTACTCTGGCCACCTGCAAACCAGAAATTCGGAAACATGCCTCCATAGGAGACTGGGTAATTGGTACTGGCAGCAAAAGAAATGACAGGCAAAGACACCTCGTTTATGCCATGCGCGTTTCGGAAGAGATGACATTTAACGAGTACTGGGAGGGCGAGCGATTTCAGCGAAAAAAACCGAACCTGAGAGGAAGTCTGAAACAGGCATTTGGCGACAACATCTACTTTCGAGACGGCGAAGGGCAGTGGCAGCAGCTAGATTCCCATCATAGTTACGATGACGGCACGCCCAACCCATATAATGTTGAAAATGACACACAGGTTGACAGGATGCTTCTTAGTACAGAATACGCCTATTGGGGCGGCTCAGGGCCCGAGATACCTCAAGAGTTTTTTGACCATGCCGGGTTTGATATCTGCGCTGGGCGAGGCTACAAATGTAATTTTCCTGAGTCATTGGTTACTGACTTCATTGCTTGGCTTCGTTCTTTGGATAAAAAAGGCTACTTGGGGGCGCCGCTGGACTGGCCGGAATGACTATGACTATCAAGCCTGTGCCTAAAGACCAGTTGAGCGCTCAGGCTGTCGAGCGTGGTCTGCTTTTGCGTGAGTATATGGATGCAACAGAGCTGACAGACAGCCAACTCCCCTGGGACGATCTACACACTGTGCTTATGGGGTTATTTGGTGAAGTTGGCAGCATTATGGCAACTGCCAAGAAGCACGTCAGGGAAAATGAAGCTTATTCTGGGTATCAGCAAGCAGTTGAGGAGGAATTTGGTGACACGCTTTGGTACTTCACGGCTTTGTGCCGACGCCTCGGTACAGGTGTTGACACTGTTGTTTCTGAAGCAGTTCATCAAGATGTTCATGAGAAGTACATTGCTGCAATCGATTCCCCAGCCATTTCTTATCTGTCCCCTGTTTATGAGTCACTTACTCTTGACGAAACGCTTCTCAATTTGGGAAAAGCTAGTGCAGCACTGTTTGGTATAGAAAATCTAAACGAGCAGACACGCGGTTTGCTGTGCGCTTTCTCCGCCTGGTATTTGCGAGCACTTCGGGCGATGAACTTAGGTTTTGTGAAAATTGTGCGCATGAATATCGAAAAAACACATGGACGGTTTCTTGATCCAGATGTGGCTAATTTACCGGTATTTGATAATGAGTTCCCAAATGAGGAAAAACTTCCTCATTTTTTCAAAATTGAAATTACAGATCGAAAAATCGGCCAATGTTATTTGCAGTGGAATGGTGTGTTTATTGGTGATCCGTTAACGGACAATATTCTCGACCCTGATGGTTATCGATACCACGATGTCTTTCACCTCGCACATGCTGCCATTCTTCACTGGTCTCCTACTTTCAGAGATCTGATAAAGCAAAAACGCAAGAGCAACCCGACAATTGATGAGGCCGAAGACGGCGGTAGAGCAATTGTCGTTGAAGAAGGACTTACTGCATGGATATTTTCACGAGCTAAACATCTCAATTACTTTGAGGGTCAAAATAGTATTTCTTTTGATTTGCTCAAGGTCGTGAAGCAATTTGTGCAGGGATATGAAGTGGAAAACTGTCCTCTCAAATTATGGGAAGAGGCTATCCTGAAAGGGTATGAGGTCTTTAGGCAAGTACGGAAGAACAATGGTGGTATCGTGATTGGTAATAGAGAAGCGCGAACCATTAAGTACAAGCCTATGGGTGAAAAGGGATGAGGCATGATGTCAGTACAGTACCGTTAGAGGCATCGTGCGAGTTGAATTTTAGAGATGTCTTCGATTCATAGCAAAATACAGTACATCTTTTACAGTTTTCAAAATGCATGTGCTTTAGTACACAAACGCTACTGTAGGCATGCTTTGTATCTGTCTCATGCAGACTCACCAGCATTACTCAGTTTTGATGATCAAATAAAGATTTAAACCCCTTGCCCTTGAAACACTCCATCAAATGTTTGCATCGTAGTTCACCGAACACGCACGCAGGCCCCGTCACCAGTTCGCTTTCGCTGGACTCGGATAGCCCTCAGCATGTCAAACCTGCTTGTCTTACAGCAGAGCTTGCATCATACCCAGTTATTCTGCGTCACCGGCCTTCCATTAGGGTTTCTGAGGTCTACGAAAGCTACTGGCATTTTGCAGTGCAGCGCCAAGCGATCTTTTTCCGGCGAGCACGCTGCCTGCCGCCCCCCTGGACCTGCGACCCAGTGCTTGCTGCCTACAAGTTTACCAACGCGTATCGAGCCTCGGATAGGGTCAGCCAATACCTTATTCGAAATGTCATCTACCGTAACGATTTGGCAGATTCGCCACGCGAGGTCTTTTTCCGGATTCTCCTGTTTAAGTTGTTCAACAAAATTGAAACCTGGGAGTTGCTTGAAAAGTCCTTCGGCCCCATCACATTTGAAGACTATGGTTTTGAACACTACGATCAAGTACTCACGCAAGCCATGCAAGATGGACACAAGATTTATTCGGCGGCCTACATCATGCCACCTGGCAGCAGGTCATTCGGGCGTGATTTGAAGCATCAGAATCATCTGCTGCTGCTGGAGCGCATGATGCAGGATAGGCTTCCCGAACAACTGGCACATGCCTGCACGATGAAAGAAGGCTTCGAGAAGCTGCGGGCTTACCCAACCATTGGTGACTTCCTGGCCTATCAGTTCATAACGGATATCAATTACAGCGAGGTGACCGACTTCAGCGAAATGGACTTTGTCGTGCCAGGGCCGGGCGCCCGTAACGGCCTGCGCAAGTGTTTTGCCGATACCGGTGGGTTTAATGAGTCGGACCTGATTAGGCTTGTGGCCGACCTGCAGGAAGAGGAGTTCGAGCGCCTAGGACTTGATTTCCCATCGCTCTGGGGCCGTCGGCTACAATTGATAGATTGCCAAAATCTGTTCTGTGAGGTCGACAAATATGCACGGGTCGCACACCCTGAAATAGAAGGATACACGGGCAGGAAGCGGATCAAACAGAAATTCAGGCCGATCTTGACACCTGTAGAACTTTTCTATCCGCCCAAATGGGAATTGAACTTGGAAATGCATGCCGATGCCGACCCTGAGCAAGGTATCCTTGATTTCACCGGGGGTACCACTAGGCGCAGCCCCAAAGGAAGCATCGGAGGTAAATCCCACAGCGATCACATCCCTAGGTAGCCCGTGCAACAGCAAAGTATGCCAGCAACCACTGTAGGCCGGGCAGAACTGAGGCGGGGCCAGCTAAATGGCACCAAGGAATTTACTTCAAGCCTACTTGCTGGGCTTTTTGGCAAGAACCATTTAGGTTGGTAAGTGGTGCGAAGAAAGGCTGATTTGTCTTTATGCAAATGGCTATAGTAGTCCAAGACCAAAGCAAAAGAGATAACTAATGTCATTCTGGAGTGGAGAAACGCTTGCTCAGAGGCTACCGGGTCTGATCAAGCCGTTCGATGAAAAAGACATTGACTGTGCAGCCTATACGCTAAGTATAGGTAACGAAATCTATGTCAGCCCAGACGGGAAGCGCGGGAATCCAGACTGGCACACAAAGCAGATTTTGAGAAAAAATGAAAGTTTTACGATCCCGTCGGGACAATTTGCCTTCCTGCTTACAGAGGAAAAAGTTACTGTTCCTGATGATGCGATCGCTTTCATCTCAATCAAAGGACGAACAAAATTCAAAGGGCTAATTAATATTTCGGGTTTTCATGCGGATCCCGGTTATCAAGGACGGTTGTTGTTTTCAGTGTTGAATGCTGGGCCGAGGCCCCTGCACCTTCAACAAGGACAAAAGCTGTTTCTGATTTGGTATGCTGATCTTGATTGCTCGACGAAGAAAAAGAGAAGTGCAAGTGCAAAGGTATTCGACTATAT
>VXPJ01000151.1 GCA_009839635.1 Pseudomonadota bacterium | reverse complement strand
CGACACGATGTCGCTCGCCAAGCAAATGCTGGGCCACGGCTGGGCCATGGATCGGCGGGTGAAAGGGAGCTGATTTTGCATAGGACACCGCCCCCTCATCGATATTGTTACGAGCCGGCAAGACCTGCGGGAAGTGCTGGTTGATCCAGTCCACGATGCCCTGCTGCGAGCGGAAATTAACGGTCAGGCGCAAGGGATGCAGAACCACCTGGCCGATCCCATGCCTGGCGGCTGCCAGGAAAAGCCCGACCTCGGCCTCCCGAAACCGATAAATCGACTGCATGGGGTCCCCGACGATAAACAGGGTGCGCCCGTCATTGGGTTGCCAGCCGGCCGTGAGCCGCACCAGCAACTCGTACTGGCTGTACGAGGTGTCCTGGAACTCGTCCACCAGCAGATGCTGGATTCGGTAATCCAGCGCCAGTGCCAGGTCCGTCGGGGCTTCCGGCTCCCCGAGCGCCCGGATTGCAGCCAGCACCAGGGCCGTGAAATCCACCTGCCCCCGTTTACTGAACACGACTTCCAGATGTGCACTGGCGACCCGCAACACCTGGACCAGGGCCTGCAGGACTTCCCAGTCCCGCTCTTCATACCGGTGCGAAGGCAAGGCCCGCAGCACGCACAATTTCTCACGCAAATCATCGTGCTCTTCCAGAGAGTGCAGCAAGGACTCCATACATGCCTTGGCGTCCTCAAGCTCATGCTTCTCTTTAGCATTCCGCCCGCTGCTTTTGGGCGGAAACCCCTGGCGTTTGGTCAGCGACTTGCGCCACTCTCCCGCCTGGGTCAGCAACAACTCCGCAATCCCCTCCCACGCACATCGATGTTTCAATCGCGACCCCGGAAGGTATCGCAGGGTCTTGCAGCAGGCAATGGCAGACTTCGCCACCGCAGGCATGTGCGAGGCGGCAAAGCGTGCCAGACGGGCCAGTTCCGTACCGTGGGCTGCGGGAAAGCGCTGGACCAGTTCAGCCAGCACCATGGTGATGCGCTCAGCCATGGCAGCTTCCAGCCTGCGGCGTTGCAACTTCGGATCATCCGTTCTTGCAATATGGCGCAACCAGCGGTCCCGACCGCCAAGCATGGCGCAAACCAGGCCCTGCAACCGGTCCAGCCGGTTGTCCAAGTGTCGCATCAGCACGGCGATGGAGTCCGACCACTCCACATCGGATTCCAGGTCAAACAGGGTATTTCTGGCGGCTTCAAGATACAGTGGCTGTGCATCCTCGGCGATCTCCGGCACCGCACCGAATTGCGACAGCATGGGCATCTGGTGTGCCAGTGCCGCACAAAGTGAATCGATGGTCTGTATCCGAAGGCGCGCCGGATGATCCAGCAATTGCCAACCACATTCCGCATCACGCTCAAGTGCCTTGCAGGCCAGGGTCCAGATGTGGTGCTCATGCTCACCCTCGGGCACCTCATCGGTGCGGGCCGACTCCAGGGCCTGCAGGATGCGCTGGCGCATCTCGGCAGCCGCCTTGCGCGTGAAAGTGATGGCAACAATCTCTTCCGGGGACTCCACTCCGGCAAGGAGCACAAGAAAGCGCTGCACAAGCAATTCGGTCTTCCCCGAACCTGCCGGGGCCTGCACAATGAATGACCGGCTGGAATCCAGAGCACGTGCACGCGCCCTGTGATCAGCAATGCGTCCAAACGCCGATGCGGCCCGGCTAGCCAACCCCGGACTCCGCCTGCTTGGCCATGGATTCATCGACGCGGCACAAGGGTCCCAGCTCGCAGTACCTGCAAGTGTGCGGGTACTGTTTTGGATCCACGGCGGCCTCACCTTCGCAAAAAGCCTCTCCCAATGCCTCCATGGCGATTCGCCAGCTGTACAGGACCTCAAACCAGGATTCTGAATCACGTGTCTGCTGCAGTCGGTTCCAGGCCCGCACGCCACCAATCATGTCTTCATCCTCGACTACGCCCTTGAAAGCCATCGCGCCGCTACGGACCTGTGCAAACAGCAGGCCTGCCACATTGCCGCTAACCGCCAGGCTGTAGAGCGGCAGTTGCGGCTCATCGGGCCGATCCCCGAACCACTGGCTGGCCGAGACATGACCGGTCTTGTAGTCGATCACCACCCGGCGGCCATCCTTGAGTTCATCGATACGGTCGATCCGCAAGCGCACCCCGAGTCCGCCGACTGTTACTTCATGGCTCGCCTCGCGTTCAATCACCTGGAAAGGCTCGCGATGCTTCTCCCGTTCCAGCCATTCCAGCGCCTGTGCACGCAGGCGTTCCGCTTCCATCTTGCAAAATCGCTTTGTGAAGGTGCGCGGGTACCGGCGGGACATCTCAGCAAGTGCATCGGCCACCTGCTCTCCGACCAGGATCTGCAGCTGTTTGACGTTCGTGGCCGCGAGTCGCTCGCTTGAATCCAGTACACTCCAGACCTTTTCAAGGACACGGTGCATCAACGACCCGCGCACCATGGCGTCCGGACCGATTTCCGCCTGGCGAATGGGTCGCGCGCCGAGACGAAGCTCGGCGAAGGCACGAAAGGGACATGCCGCCTGGAGCTTGAAGACGGTACTCCCTCCCCTTGCCTGCTCATCGCCAAGCGCAGGTGCCGGATCATTCTCCAGCATGGTGAGCTCGGCACCTTCATGGACCATGTCGCGCCAAAGCAGCCGATCCGGTTTGACCAGTGCCTTGGAATCACTTGCCGGCAGGTGGACTACCAGGGGGCTCGAACGCAGGATTTCATCGCCACTTTGCTGGGCACAACTTACCACTACCTCGTTAGCGCAGGCCAGCAACCGCTGGGTCACGGTGCGCGCCGCTTGCAGTTCATGCGCTTCACTGGCTCGCGGCAGTCGGTCTGCACGCTGCATCGGCAAGGGAATGAACGGGTTCGGGTGAAGTGCAGGCGGCCAGACACCGTCGTGCAGGCCCATGATCCACAGGTGATCAAACTGAAACCAACTCGCCTGATACAGTTCCAGCACCTGTACCGTGGCCACCTCGGTTTGCGGCTGGAACAGACGTTCCCGCGCCATGGCACTTAGCTGGGCCAAAGCCGCGGACAGGCGCATCGCTCCGGTGACGGGCTCCAAAGTGGCAAAGCTAACCAGCAATTCCCGCCAGGCCTGTGCGCTCTGGTATTCCTCGCTGGACAGGGGGCGCCCCTTGGCCCAACCGATGGCCTCCAGTCCCTCTGCAAACCGTTCTGACCATTGCCCGGGACGGGCGGTGTCGCGAAAGTCTGACATGGCCTGGACCCAGCGACCCAGGTTCTCTGCGAACAAGGGGCAGTACCACGGCCGATCGGCCTGTGATGCCCGGTAACGCAGTGTTCCCAAAGATACTTCGAGCTCCCCCGCCTCCCGGATCTGCACGTCCAATAACGCGCGAGGACCGGTTTCTTCCTGCCACCCAAAGATGAACGGTGAGCGAAGCAGGTGGCTTGCCGCCTCCAGGCTTACGGCTTTGTTTAACAGACCGAGGAGCATCAGGGCGGTGCGCACGATCGGATATGCACTCAGTGGCAGGCCAAGTGAAAGGTTGTAGGGCCGTTCCACGGACTGATGTCCTGGGCGGATAGCCTGCGGGACCAGCATGTCATCGAGGGCCTGGGCCACGAATTCGCGGTGTGTCACAAATTCGGGAACGATCACCCCGATCCTGGCCATCGGGTTCTTCTCGAGCCGGTCATGCACCCAGCGTGCCATGCCGGCCGCTTCCCGGCGTGCATCCGGGAAAACCGTGCGCACGGCACGTGCGTCCTTGTCCGCAAGCCGGATCCAGCGAACCGTGCAGCCTGCCTCGACCAGTGCACACAACAGCAAGTGCTGGCGGGGGGCCAGCTCATCGAAACCGATCAGGAAAAGCTCATCCGGGGCCGCCAACGCCCCCACCTGCCAGTACTCCTGCAGCCTTTCGGCAAGGCATGCGCTCGACAGCCAGCCCCGTTCCCTGCAGCGGGTACTGAATTGTGAGGCCCATTGAAAAAACGCGAAGCTGTCGCGGTTGTATCGAAACCCATCCCGGGTCAGTGAAATATGCCAGGACTGGATCAGTTGCCAGGCTTCCTGCACCCCACGCACCACGCCGGGTACCTGCTGCAGGGGTTGCCCAGCCAGGCTCTCGGTGACGATATCTTCCCAAATGCGCCGCTCTTGCTGGGGGGTTAACAGAAACGCCGGGGTTGGCACGCTGCCCGAGATAACGGCCTCCTCCCAGACATTGTTCAGCCAGACCGGCCAGTGCCAGATTCGCGGGGTCGGCCAGGCTTCAAGTCCACGCTCCAACGCCACCTGTTCAAACGCACGCAGCGTGACTGCAGCCAGGCGCTTGTTCCCGCTCACCACCGTAACACCCCGGCCCATGGCGTCGAATACGTCTGTCAGGGAAGCGGTCTGCTGCTCGATCGCCTGCCCTTTTTCCTCACCTTTGCCGTCCTTCATGCCGTCCAGTGGTTCGCTGCCTTAGGGTTTTACCGGAAAGTATACCCCGGCCAATGACAGGATAACCCAAGGGCTTCAATGCCTCCCGCTGCGGGAATGCCGCAGGATCGACAACGAGACGGGAAACAGGAACCCGGACACCCGAAGGTGCCCAAGCGGGGAGAACAGTGCGTGGGGCGCGTAACCGAGTTTTATGAGTGCATCTGCTCCTGGAGGTAATTTTCCAGGCCGACCTTGTTGATCAGCTCAAGCTGGGTCTCCAGCCAGTCGAT
>VXPJ01000042.1 GCA_009839635.1 Pseudomonadota bacterium | reverse complement strand
GCCCCTACCAAGAACCCCCGCCCCCTCCGGAGCAAGTCGGTTTCAAACACGACACCGTCTTTTTCAGTGGCGGGAAGATCGAGATCGTTGAAGAGCGCGGCGGCAGAACCTACACGATCAATAGTGAAGAGCACACGGCGCAGAGCGCACGCATCCCGGCACGGATTCCCGGTCATGTTGCGCAGTCGTGGCTGATGGTCAAGCCGGAGGCCGGAGGTACGCAGATGGCTTACGTGATAATCAGCTGGGACGACAACGACCCGACTGACTATCTCGCAGGCGGATGGTGGTCGGTATTCCCGCAAGATGAGAAGGAAGTGGACCTGTTCACGGCAGACGTCCTCAAGCATTTCGTTGAAGGCCCCGAGATCGATCCCACCAACCCTCCAGTCCTGCCGGTCACAGGTACTGCCAAGTATGCTGGCATCTCGTCCGGGCTGTTCCAGTACATAGAGGCCGTCGGGTACGCAAAGCACTACATGTTTAGCGAGTTTCTGGCACCCATCCAGATGACTGCAGACTTCGACGCTGGTGTCGTGCAGGGGTGTATCGGATGCACCGGAGAGATTACTGCTGGTGAGGTGCATATCGCCTCCCTGCTGCAGTCGGAAACTGCTGCGGCTACCCCGCGGGCAGACCCGTCGGGCTACGAGCTGCACTTCGGTCCTGTTGGCTGGCGCCAAGACGGTACAGTCTACCAGGAAGCCATGACCGTCATGCATAAAAGCCGCACGATCGCAGAATCCAAGGGGGGAGTCTTCGGTGCGCAGTTCTCGAACCGCCCGGTGGAGACGGGTGAGCCGCGGCTGATGGCGGGAAGCTACCGAGCGAACTTCGAGGAAGAGAGCGGTTCGATCGGAGTCTTCAACGGCTCCTTTGAGGCCCTGTTGCAAAAGCCTGAATAAAACAGTGGATTAGCATCCTCCGCTGCGGGAAACCGCTTTTTTGTACGTTTGGGGCGATGCAGCCGGGATTGCGGATAGCAATATCTGCCTCCTGCTTGGGTGTTGCATGAAAAATGAAACACTTGCTTTTGCCGGTCATGGCAGTTATATCATCTTCCCAGCCCTTCCCGGCACAATGCACCCATTAGAACAACACTAGGTGATGTGAGGAAAATCATGAACAAGCACGTTGTCATCCTATTTTCATTGTTTCTCTGTGCCTGCGGAGGCAGCCCCATGAGCCCCCAGCAGACCGCCTTCTCACTGGGCACCGAGAGGGAGATTTCCGGTTTTGGCGAAGTTTCCGAGCAAATCATCGGCCTCACCCAGCAGGTAGGCGGCGCTCCGGTGTTCGGAGAGGGAGGTGACCAAGGTAGCGTGATGAGTTCCTACACCAACAGCCTCGCGAATGTCGAGAGTTTCGATACATCGTTCAACGGTGAGCGGTTCACGCTTGAGCTCAACCGCCAGGACGGTTCTTCGTCCATCGTGGATACCAATACCGCAACCTATGCAGTAGGTGCCAACCTCACCCCGGCACAGAACCCGCTGTCCAACCGAAATGCGGTGCTGGCCCATACCCTGTCCACCACGGACCCCACGTGGACCATCATGGGCACGTTCATCGAGTGGGAGGACGATGACTTCACCAACTATCTGGCGGGGGGCTACTGGATCCATGCAAATACCGAGACTTCCGGCATAGAGTTCGGTGCTTTTGTAGACGGCCCGGAATACAACCAGGCTGTCACCGTGCCAGCCTCCGGCACAGCCACGTACACGGGACGTTCAGCCGGTTTTTACGTCGCCACCTACGGCCCGGGACTGCCTTACCCTGTGGGCACGACAGTCGCCGGCGAATTCCAGGGCGTGTTCACGATGTTTGCGGACTTCGATACCAGCATGGTCTTAGGGCAGGTTCGGAACGTGGAGTTCACCTACGAGTCCGTGCTCTTTCCCGGAGGCCAGGCTCAGGAAAACCGGACCCTGACCCCCACAGGCTACATGCTGGACATGCCAGCGACCTCGTTCGACAGTGCAGGCCAGTTCTCCGGCGACAACATCACGCTCAGTCACCCAGCCATCAATTTCGTTGAGACCGGTGGGTCGTGGGCAGGACGTTTTTCGGAAGTGGACGATGCCAACGGCTTCCCCAGGGCGGTCGCTGGAGTGCACCGCGGTTTCGGGATCAGTGAAAGCGGAAGCACCGCTCTTTTCGTGGGTGCGCACTACGGGTCTACGGAGCAATACGAGTAGCAGGGGCGACCACACAAAGGGATTAGAGAGGTGACTTCTCAAAAGCCTGGCAATCTTTTCCGTGCCTCTCCGAAGATTCGGTAAGCGCAATGCTTCGTGACTTGGTGTCCAGGTCTTGATTTTCTGCCGAGGGCTCCTGACGGGGAGTTGCGGATCATTGTTATAGGTAATTGTCCTAAATTTACGGTTCCGAAACCTGTCTGAGTTCAGTACAATCAGGCCGGTCAACCCAAAGCACTGAAAATTTCCCGACGGGACGGCCTGAATGCGCGTCCCGTTTTTATGTGTACCCGGAGGAAACTGTTTGAGTTTGCAGCCCGCCTTGCTCGCCCTGGAAGACGGGACTCTTTTTTGGGGAAAATCAATTGGCGCTGTAGGTCTCTCTACCGGAGAAGTGGTTTTCAACACTTCCATCACCGGCTACCAGGAGATTCTCACTGACCCCTCCTATGCGCGGCAGATCATCACACTGACCTATCCGCACATTGGCAACGTCGGCACCAACCCCGAAGACGAGGAGTCCGGCAGAATTCACGCCAGCGGGCTGGTGATCCGGGACCTCCCTGAGCAGGCCAGTAACTGGCGCGCCGACGCTGGCTTGTCCGAATACCTCATCAGCCACAACATTGTCGGGATTGCGGATATAGACACCCGTCGCCTGACCCGGGTGCTGCGTGAAAAGGGTGCACAGAACGGTGCGATCGCGGCTGGCAAGATCGATGCCGCCAAGACCCTGGAAGTGGCACGGGGCTTCCCGGGCCTGAAAGGCATGGATCTGGCACGCGAAGTCACCACGAAGGAGCCTTACCAATGGAGTGAAGGTTGCTGGTCCGGGCTTGGAAGTGGACCTGCAGCTTCCGTGGAACCGCAGTATTTTGTGATTGCCTACGACTTCGGAGTGAAGCGCAACATCCTGCGCATCCTGCACGAACACGGTTGTTCCATCGAGGTGGTTCCTGCGACCATGACTGCCGAGGAAGTGCTTGGGCAAAAGCCTGACGGTGTTTTCCTGTCCAATGGTCCGGGTGACCCGGAGCCCTGTGACTATGCCATCCAGGCCATCCAGGAAATTCTTCACCAGGACGTACCCGTCTTCGGGATTTGCCTCGGACATCAGCTGCTTGGCCTGGCGTGCGGTGCAAGCACGGTCAAGATGAAGTTCGGCCATCACGGTGCCAACCATCCCGTGCAGGACCTGCACACCGGCTCGGTGATGATCAGCAGCCAGAACCATGGATTCGCGGTGGATGAAGACACCTTGCCGGATTGCTTGCAGGCTACTCACCGCTCGCTGTTCGACCGGTCCCTGCAAGGCCTTCGGCACGTGCAAAAGCCCGCTTACGGTTTTCAGGGGCACCCGGAAGCAAGTCCTGGTCCCCAGGATGTCCGTCCTCTGTTTGAGCTGTTTGTCTCCATGATGAAAAACTACCAAGCCTCCCGGTGAACCCATGCCCAAGCGCACAGACATCCAGAGCATACTGATCATCGGTGCAGGACCGATCGTGATCGGCCAGGCATGCGAGTTCGACTATTCCGGGGTACAGGCCTGCAAGGCCCTCACAGAAGAGGGCTACCGTGTCATCCTGGTCAACTCCAATCCCGCGACCATCATGACCGACCCGGAGATGGCCGATGCCATCTATGTCGAGCCGATCCTCTGGCAGACCGTCGCGACCATTATCGAGAAGGAGCGCCCGGATGCGTTGTTGCCCACCATGGGTGGACAGACGGCACTGAACTGTGCCCTTGACCTGAAACGCGAAGGGGTGCTGGAGAAGTTCTCGGTTGCAATGATCGGTGCGGACACCGATGCGATTGACATGGCCGAGGACCGCGAACTGTTTCGCGAGGCGATGAACGAGATCGGCCTGAAGTCTGCGCGCTCACACCTCGCGCACAGCCTGGAAGAGGCCCTGCGCCATCAACCGGAACTCGGCTTCCCGACCATCGTGCGCCCGTCATTCACGCTGGGTGGCAGTGGTGGAGGGATCGCCCGTGATCTGCAGGAATTCAAGTCCATCGTCGAGCATGGCCTGGACCTGTCCCCGACCACGGAAGTGCTGCTTGAGGAGTCCCTGCTGGGCTGGAAGGAATTCGAGATGGAGGTAGTGCGTGACCAGAACGACAACTGCATCATCGTGTGTTCGATCGAGAACCTGGACCCCATGGGGGTGCATACCGGGGACTCCATCACGGTCGCACCGGCGCAAACGCTCACCGACAAGGAATACCAGATCATGCGCAATGCCTCCATCGAGGTACTGCGCAAGATCGGCGTCGACACCGGAGGCTCCAACGTGCAGTTTGCCGTGCATCCCGAGGACGGCCGCCTGGTGATCATCGAGATGAACCCGAGGGTTTCGCGCTCATCGGCACTGGCCTCCAAGGCGACCGGTTTTCCGATCGCCAAGGTCGCCGCCAAACTCGCGGTCGGCTACACCCTGGATGAGCTGCGAAACGAGATCACGGGAGAGGCGACCCCGGCTTCCTTCGAACCCACCATCGATTATGTGGT
>VXPJ01000140.1:5941-37269 GCA_009839635.1 Pseudomonadota bacterium | reverse complement strand
CTCCTGGGCCGACCTCATGATCCTGGCTGGCAACTGCGCACTGGAGTCGATGGGATTCAAAACCTTTGGTTTCGGAGGCGGGCGTGAAGACGTGTGGCAATCCGAAGATGACATTTACTGGGGCACCGAGGAGGAGTGGCTTGGTGACAAGCGCTATTCCGGTGAACGCGACCTCGAAAATCCGCTTGCGGCGGTACAGATGGGATTGATCTACGTGAATCCGGAAGGCCCCAATGGCAATCCCGACCCGGTAGCCTCCGGAGTGGATGTGCGCGAGACCTTTGCACGCATGGCAATGAACGACGAAGAAACTGTTGCACTCACGGCAGGCGGACACACGTTCGGCAAATGCCATGGTGCAGGCGATGCGGAGCAGGTCGGACCTGAGCCCGAGGGCGCCAGCATGGAAGAGCAAGGCTTCGGCTGGATCAGCAGCCATGGGTCCGGCAAAGCCGGAGATGCCATCACCAGCGGACTTGAAGGCGCATGGACAGCCAATCCAACCCAGTGGGACATGGGCTATTTCGACAACCTGTTCGGCTATGAGTGGGAAGTGACAAAGAGCCCTGCAGGTGCATTCCAGTGGGTCCCCAAGGATGGTGCCGGTTCAGACACGGTGCCGGATGCCCATGATTCCGCAAAGCGCCATGCTCCGATCATGACCACGGCTGACATGGCCATGAGGATGGACTCCGCCTACGAACCCATCGCACGGCGCTTCCACAAGAATCCCGAAGAGTTTGCAGACGCGTTCGCACGCGCATGGTTCAAGCTGACACACCGCGATATGGGCCCCCGCGCCCGCTATCTTGGCCCGGAGGTTCCAGAAGAAGAGCTCATCTGGCAAGACCCCATTCCTGCGGTCACCCATGAACTGGTTGACGGGCAGGACGTTGCCGCTCTCAAGAGCAAGATCCTGGACTCGGGCCTGTCCATTTCCCAGCTGGTATCCACTGCCTGGGCCTCTGCATCGACCTTCCGGGGTTCTGACATGCGTGGGGGTGCGAACGGGGCACGAATCAGTCTTGCACCTCAGAAAGACTGGGAAGTGAACCAGCCGGATCAGCTTGCGAGCGTATTGCAGACCCTCGAAGGCATCCAGCAGGAGTTCAACAACGCCGCATCCAATGGCAAGGCAGTTTCGCTGGCCGATGTGATTGTTCTTGCAGGTTGTGCGGGCATTGAGCAGGCTGCGAAAAACGCAGGACACGATGTGGAGGTCCCGTTCACCCCGGGCCGAGCTGATGCAGCCCAGGAGCAAACTGACGTCGAGTCATTTGCCGTACTCGAACCCACTGCAGACGGGTTCCGCAACTACCTCAAGGCGAAACACACCGTTTCGGCTGAGCAGTTGCTGGTGGACCAGGCGCAATTGCTGACGCTCACGGCACCCGAGATGACGGCTCTCGTGGGCGGTATGCGCGTCCTGAACACCAACTTTGGACAGACTCGGCACGGGGTATTTAGCGATCAGCCGGAGACGCTTTCCAATGATTTCTTCGTGAACCTGCTTGACATGGACACGACTTGGACACCGACCTCGGAAGAATGTGACGTGTTTGAAGGATGTGATAGTGCAACAGGTGAGTTGAAATGGACCGGCACACGTGTCGATCTGGTCTTTGGTTCGAACTCACAGCTTCGTGCCCTTGCAGAATTCTATGCATGCGAGGACTCCAAGCAGCAGTTCGTACAGGACTTTGTCGACGCATGGGTCAAGGTCATGAATCTTGACCGTTTCGATCTGGCCTGATTGTAAACACTGGGGAGGCGTTCCATCTCGAACTGCCTCCCCCTTTCCCTAAAGACTCACGACCCCTCACCTCGTAGTACCCGTGACACCGGGTCATTGCCATCCCGCCATTCGGATACCGGGCCGGCATGCGTGTTCCCATTTCGCCTGCAGCACGTATAATGGCGCACTTTCCAAACTTCATACCGGGAAATGGTCAATCTAGAACTTGTCAGTTTCAATGTCTGCCCGTTCGTGCAGCGCAGCGTGATCACGCTGAACCACAAAGGCTGCGAGTACGGGATCACTTTCATCGATTTAGCCAACCCACCAGACTGGTTTCTGCAGATCTCGCCACTCGGTAAGGTTCCGGTACTCAAAGTGGACGACAGCGAGGTGCTATTCGAGTCCGCAGTAATCAATGAATTCGTTGACGATGTGACCCCGGGCACGCTTAAGCCTTCAGACCCGCTTACCCTGGCAAAAAACCGTGCATGGATTGAATTCGGGGGCACATGCCTGGCAGACCTCTACATGATGGCCGATGCCAAGACGGAAAACGAGATGCGCCAGCAAATGAATGTATGCAAAGAACGGCTGCAGCATGTGGAGAACATCCTGACAGGCGCTGTTTTTTTCAACGGCGACGATTTTGCCTTGGTCGATGCGGCCTACGCTCCGCTGCTGATACGCCTGGATTCCATATGCGAGAAGATCGATTTCCTGGACTGGAACCATTTCCCGAAGCTGAACCGGTGGAAAGAAAACCTGCTGGCCCTGGAGTCCGTGCAAAAATCAGTCATCGAAGATTTCGAGTCGCACTACACCAACAAAATCAGGGCACAGAACGGGTATCTGGGAAGCCTCCTGTAGGCGCCGGGACAACGCCCGGTATCTGCTTGCCTTCGGGCTCTTCCAGCCCCGCGCAAAAACCGTGAGACGTCTGCCTAAGCCTCTGCTCCGCTGCTGATTTCGCTGATCATCCGGTTCAGCCGGTTCACGAATGCCGCCGGGTCTTCGAGTTGTCCGCCCTCTGCAAGAATCGCCTGGTCAAACAGGATCCTGGCCCAGTCTGCAAAGCGGTCCTCGGCCGGTTCATCTTCCATTCGCCTGACCAGGGTATGATCGGGGTTGATTTCCAGGACGGGCTTGGTCGAGGGCAGTTCATGTCCTGCCTGCTTCATCAGGTGCTGCATGTAGAGCGCCATCTCATGCTCACTCAGGACGATGCACGCAGGTGAAGCTGTCAGCCGGTGGGAGACCCGTACCGCTTCTACCTCGTCCTCCAGCACTTTGCCTATGCGCTCAACCAGCTTTTTGGCTTCCATTTCCTTCTTCTGCTGCGCTTTCTTGTCGTCCTCGCCACCGATCTTGCCGAGATCCAGTTCACCCTTGGCGATGGACGCAAAGGATTTTTCCTGGTACTCGCTCAGATGGCTCATCAACCATTCGTCCACCCGGTCCGCCAGCAACAGCACTTCGATCCCCTTGTCACGAAATATCTCCAGGTGAGGGCTGTTCTTGGCCGCGGCATGACTGTCCGCGGTGATGTAGTAGATCTTGTCCTGCTCCGGCTTCATGCGGGCAATGTATTCATCCAGCGAGACATTCTGGCTCTCGCTATCCTGATGCGTGGAGGCAAATCTCAACAATCCTGCAATTTTTTCGCGGTTGGCAAAATCCTCTCCAGGACCCTCTTTCAGGACCTTGCCGAACACGGACCAGAACTCCTGGTACTTTTCCGGTTCGCTGGCAGCCATGTTCTCCAGCAAGCCCAGGACCTTCTTGACCGAACCCGAACGGATGTTGTCGATGATCTTGTTGCTTTGCAGAATCTCGCGCGAGATGTTGAGCGGCAAATCATTGGAATCGATGACTCCCCGGATGAAACGCAAGTACCGGGGCAGCAGTTTCTCGGCATCATCCATGATGAATACCCGCTGCACATAAAGTTTCACCCCGTGCGCAGGATTGGGTTCGAGCAGGTCGAAGGGAGCCTGCTTCGGAATGTACAACAGTGAGATGTATTCCGTTTTGCCTTCGACACGGTTATGTGTCCAAACCAGAGGCTCTGCAAAGTCGTGACTTACATGCTTGTAGAATTCTGTGTATTCCTCATCGCTGATATCGCTTTTCGGTCGGGCCCAGAGTGCCGATGCCTTGTTGACGGTTTCCCATTTCGCCGTAGCCTCGCCCTTGTCGTTCAGTTCCCGCATTTCAATAGGCAGGGGTACATGATCCGAGTACTTCGTTATGATGGAGCGAAGCTGCCAGCTGTTGAGTAACTCTTCCTCATCCTTCTTCAGATGCAGGACGACTTCAGTGCCACGCCTGGCCTTCTTCACATCCTCCAAGGTATACGAGCCCGTGCCCTGGGACTCCCAGCGAACCGCCTGGTCTTCCTCCAGGCCCGCCTTCAGGGTGGTCAGAGTGACTTTCTCGGCAACAATGAACGCGGAATAAAAACCAACTCCGAACTGGCCGATGAGGTGCGAGTCCTTGCCCTGGTCCCCGGTGAGCTGGTCGAGGAACTCCCGGGTTCCCGAGCGGGCAATGGTGCCAATATTGCCGACCACTTCCTCACGGTTCATGCCGATACCGTTGTCACGAACCGTGACGGTACGGGCATCCTTGTCAAACTCGACCTGTATCTTGAGATCCGAATCCTTGTTCAGCAAGGCATCATTGGAGATGGCCTCAAAGCGCAGCCTGTCACAGGCATCCGAGGCATTGGAAATCAGTTCACGCAGAAATATCTCCTTGTTCGAATAAAGAGAATGGATCATCAGATGCAAAAGCTGCGTGACTTCGGTCTCGAACTGCAAAGTCTCTTTTTTCGTTTCCGTGCTCATTTTGTCTCTTCAGAAATCAGTTGTAAGAATTTACCGGTTGATGTCGCTTTCCACTTCCAGTGATAAAGACCCGTCCGGTGAGTGATCACCGTAGTCGGTCAGGTCGTGAAGGCACACTTTCAGCCGGAGCCTGCTGACTCCTGGATTCCTGGCCAGGTGCCCCACGATCGCCTCATCTGCCCGCACGCCAAAGGTCTTGAGCAGCGCACGAATGTCTTTTCTGCTGTTGTCTTCCATCGTCTTCTCCTGTGAATCAGGTGCATTAGCTAGTTTATATGGCCGTTTTCCGAGAAATAAAGGCCCTTATAAATTCCTTCAGAATCCTGTGAGCCTGACAAAATTTTTCAGCCGGCGCCAGCATTTCATCCAGCCCCTGGACGAAGGGGCCAGTCTGGTTGGGATCACCGCATGCCTGGTAGATGGCCTGCACGTGGCTGGGCAGCATCTCGAGGTGGAACTGCAGCGCCAGCGCATGATCTCCGTATACGAAGGCCTGGTTTGCACAGCCCTCGCTTGCGATAAAATTGGTCGCACCTGAGGGAATCGAAAACGTGTCCCCGTGCCAGTGCAGGGCCTCAAAGCTCGCCGGGAAATCTTGTGCACAGGTACCGTGAAGCTCCTGTGTGCGCTGCACCGGAAACCAGCCAATTTCCTCGTGGATATTTTTACTCACGCGGGCACCGAGCACCTCGGCAAGCAGTTGTGCACCCAGGCACACACCCAGCACGGGAATCTGGCGGCGCATTGCAGACTCAACAAATTCCTTTTCCCGCACCAGCCATGGATGACGGGCTGTGTCGTGCACACCCATGGGCCCACCCATGATGATCAAGGCATCAAAACTGTGAACGGGTGGCAACGGCTGTTCCAGATACAGGCACGTATTCGAAAGACGGTGCCCTTCGGAAACAAAAATGTTCTCCATGCTTCCCAGGCCCTCGAAAGGTACATGTTTCAGGTAATGGATGTGCATGACTTAAACAATTGTAGGCCGACAGGGGCCTAACTCAGCACCGGTTCTGAAACTTTTGTTCGTGCTCGAGCAACCACTGCTTACGACGGACCAGACTGCCATCCCTGTCGCCCATGAAGCCCCCCAGGCCGGTCACTGCCACCACGCGGTGACAGGGAACAATCAGCAGCAGGTCATTGCATCGGCAGGCGCCGCCCACGGCCCGAGGACCGGATTTGATTTCCCGGGCGATCTCTCCATACGTCTGCGTGGCACCAAACGGAATCCTCGTGATCTGGTCCCAGACACGCACCTGAAAGTCGGTCGCATCCGGAAACAGGAATGGGATATCAAACTTCTTCAGCCGTCCTGCAAACCAGGCTTTCAGCTGTTTTTGCGCCTCCCTGGCAAAGGCGTCCCGGGCTGCAAGCACACCCGCGTCCGTTGCCCGCACAGCCAGCACGAAATCACCTTCGTACTCCACGACAAGGTTTCCAATCGGGGTGGCTAAGATCGTTTTTCTCATTGGAATGGCTGATTTTACCCGTGTCCGCCGGCGAGCGTACATAATTTCAGGAGGACGCTTTCGTGGGCACGCAAAACCGAATCGGTTTCGGGCCAAAACCACCGGGTGAGGTGGGATTCGCGTACAGGTACGCGCAGTCTCCCTTGAAACGGAATGAGATTCTCCGAACGCTGGAGAGGGCTAGATTTTTTCCTTGATTCGGGCAGCCTTGCCGGTCCTGCCCCGCAGGTAGTACAGCTTGGCACGCCTCACCTTGCCCCTGCGCTTCACCTTGATGCCCGCAATCTGGGGGCTATGCGTTTGAAAGGTGCGTTCGACCCCTTCTCCATGGGAAAGCTTCCTCACGGTGAACGCCGAGTTGATTCCGCGATTGCGCTTTGCAATAACCACCCCTTCAAAAGCCTGCAGACGCTGGCGGTTTCCCTCGCTGACCTTGACCTGCACCACCACAGTATCCCCGGGATTGAATTCCGGAATGTCTTGCTTGAGCTGCTCTTGGTTCAGCTCTTCGATGATGTTGGTCATGACTGCCTCTTACCTTAGGTATTCATTGAATTCCGTGCTCCTGCAGGTACTCTTCCAGCAGGGCTTTTTGCTCCTCGCTGAGGTCCAGCTTGGCAAATACATCCGGCCTGCGCAGGCAAGTGCGGCCCAGTGCCTGTTTTTGCCGCCAGCGCTCGATGGCTTGATGATCCCCCTGAAGCAGCACCTCCGGGACCTCGCGGCCATCAATCTTCCCCGGGCGCGTATAATGCGGGCAATCGAGCATCCCGTCAACAAAGGAATCCTGTTGAGCCGATTCCTCGTGGCCCAGCGCACCGGGCACATGCCGGATCAGGGCATCCACCAGCAGCATGGCCGGCAACTCACCGCCACTGACGACAAAATCGCCCACCGAGAGCTCTTCATCGGTCTCGGCTTCCACCAACCTTTCATCGATACCCTCATAACGTCCTGCTACGAGCACGAGATTGGTATGGGCGAGTAGGCGAGCCACGTCCTTTTGCTCGAACAGCTTGCCCTGTGCGGACAGGCACACGACATGGCTGTCCGGTTCATTGGCACGGGCCTGATGAATTGCCTTTTGCAGTGGCTCATAGCGCATCACCATGCCCGGGCCACCCCCGTAAGGCCGGTCATCGACACGGCCATGGGGGTCCGTGGAATAATCACTCGGGTTCAATGTATCCAGTTCCACCAGGCCCCCCTCGATGGCACGGCCAATGACCCCGAAGCGGGCCAGGTTCAGAACCATCTCGGGAAACAGGGTGATAATCCGGATCCGCATCATTGAAACCTTCTAGCTGTATTCAAGCAGCCAGTCCACCGTCATCCTCTTGTGCTCAAGATCGACTTCTTTCACCACATCACCCGGCAGGTAAGGGATCAGCACTTCCGTCCCGCTGTCACCGTCCTTGATCACAAGCACGTCATGCGTACCCGTTTCCATCAGGCGCTCGATTCTCCCCAGCCCCTGCCCAGCCACCGTTTTCACATCAAGCCCAATGAGCTGATACCAGTAATACTCGCCGGTGGGCAATGACGGCAACTGCACGGTCGACACCCAGATCTGGGCGCGTTTGAGGGCCTCGGCCTGAGTGCGCGTGTCAATCCCCGACAAATGTACGACCACTCCATGGCCATGCAGCCTGCCCTGGTCCGGTTGATAGGAATTCTCGAGATGGCCCATGCGCAAATCCCACGAGGCATATTCAAGGATCTGCTCTTTGGGGCGGCAAAAGGAATGAATCCTCAGCCAGCCTTTAATTCCAAAGGCTCCCTGTACGTAGCCTACCTGGATGCCTGGATGCTGGCCCAACTTCCCGAACGGGTCGCGGCTCCTGCTATACCGCCTGTTTGAGGTGCTGCTTAACCAGAGTTGCCACGCGCTCACTCGGTTGCGCGCCATGCCCCAGCCAGTGCTCGTAGCGCTCGGCTTCAATAAAGAATCCGACTTCCTGGCCCTTGGCAACTGGATTGAAATAGCCGATGCGCTCGATATATCCACTATCCCTGCGCTTGCGGGAATCTGTGACCACAATGTTGTAAAAAGGGCGTTTCTTGGCTCCGCCCCGGGACAGCCGAATCGTTACCACAAATATTGTCCAGTACGTGTCAGAAGACCGTGCATTGTACGCAATTTAGTCCGAAAAGAAAGCCGAACCTCTCCTCCCCTGCAGCAAGCAAGCCTAGTGAGGAGGAGGGGCCTTGCCCTGTATGGACTGCATCATTCTCTGCAGCCCCCCTTTTCTGGAAACTTTCTTCATCATTTTCTTCATCTGCATGTGCTGTTTCAGCAGGCGATTGACGTCCTGTACTTGGGTACCGGAGCCGGCAGCGATCCTGCGCTTTCGCGTATTCTTGATCACGTCCGGAAAACGGCGCTCATGGGGGGTCATCGAAGAGATGATGGCAATCATGCGAGGCAGCATCTTCTCGTCCGCCAGCGCCTTGGCATTCTTGGGCAACATGCCCGCCGTTCCGGGGATCTTGTCGACCAAGCTAGTCAGACCGCCCATGTTCATCATCTGCTCAAGCTGCTGTTTCAGGTCGACCAGATCAAAGCCTCTCCCCTTTTTGATTTTCTTGGCAAGTTTGTGGGCCTGCGCCTGGTCGACTTCCTGCTCAACCTTCTCGACCAGGCTTACGACATCGCCCATGCCCAGGATGCGCGAGGCAATGCGCTCCGGGTAAAAGGGCTCAAGCGCCGTAACTTTTTCACCCGTGCCCAAAAACTTGATCGGCTTGCCTGTGATTTCCCGCACGGACAAGGCAGCCCCTCCGCGTGCATCCCCGTCGGTCTTGGTAAGGACTACACCTGTCAGCGGCAGGGCATCATTGAAGGCTTGGGCTGAGACCGCAGCATCCTGACCACTCATGCTGTCCACCACGAACAGGGTTTCCGTGGGTTGCACGGCTTCATGCAGGGCTCGGATTTCCTGCATCATGTCGTCATCGACATGCAGGCGACCCGCCGTATCGATCAGCAAGACATCCTTGAACTGTTTGCGGACATGGTCCGCGGCGCGGCGGGCAATCTCGACAGGCTTCTCCGAGGTTTCGCTCGGGATGAACTCGGCGCCCACCTGCCGGGCCAGCGTCTCCAGCTGGTCTATTGCTGCAGGCCGGTACACGTCACAGCTTGTCACCGCAACGCTCTTTTTTCGCTGCTCGCTCAGCCAGCGGGAGAGCTTGGCCACGCTGGTTGTCTTACCGGATCCCTGCAGGCCCGCGACCAGGATCACCACAGGAGGCTGTGCCGCCAAGGTGAGTTCCTCGTTGGCATTCCCCATGAGGTGGATCAGTTCATCATGAACAACCTTGATGAAGGACTGACCGGGAGAAAGGCTTTGCAGAACCTCCTTGCCCAGCGCCTTTTGCTTGACGCGGTCAATGAATCCACGCACCACGGGCAAAGCCACGTCCGCCTCAAGCAGGGCCATTCGAACTTCCCGCAGCGTCCCCTGGATATTTTCCTCGCTCAGGCGCGCCTGTCCGCGCAGTTTCTTTACGGTTCCGCCAAGTCGGCCAGTCAAATTCTCGAACATGCGTGTCTACAAACCCTTGGTTCAGCCAAGCTGCTGTGCTGTGTCATTTTGCCTGTTGCATAGTATAGTGGAAAAACGCCACGATCTTTTTCAGGGATGCGTATGAAGACAATTTTCCAGGTCCACCTGTTCATGTAACGGCCATGTCAAGCCTATTGAAGTTCGCAGCGATCGCATTCTATGCCCTGACATTCGTGGTCATCCTGTGGCGCACGCACAAGCTGAATGAAAGCGAGCATGACGGCAACCGCAGCCTGATGCTGACCGTCTGGGGAGTTGCATGCCTCCTGCATGCCGCGTATCTGTATCCGCAGACCTTCACCGCACAGGGCCTCAACCTGACGTTCTACAATGCGGTGTCCATCTTGTTCTTTATCATTGCGGTCCTGGTGCTGGCCCTGTCCATGGCCCGCAAGGCAGAACTTCTTGGCCTACTCGTGTTGCCTATTGTCGTGACCAGCATTGCATTGACAATCTACAGGCCCGAAATCGCAGCCTCCACGCTCAATCTGCATGGCCTACAGCTGCACATCGTCACCTCATTGTTCGCCTTCAGCGTTTTGGCAATATCCGCCCTGCAGTCGATCCTGCTGTTTGCCCAGGACCGGCACCTGCGCAAGCATCAACTGGGCGGCATGACACGCGCGTTGGGGCCACTGCACGATACGGAGAAATTCCTGTTCCAGACCATTGGTGTCGGGTTTTTGCTGCTCAGTGTTGCGCTCGTCACCGGATTCCTGTTTCTGGAAGACATGTTTGAACAGCATGTGGTGCACAAGACCGTCCTGTCGGTTCTGGCATGGCTGGTGTTTGCACTGTTGCTCTGGGGTCGCTGGCAGTTCGGCTGGCGGGGGTCCATGGCCATGCGCTGGACCCTAGGTGGCTTCGGGTTCTTGTTTCTGGCCTACCTCGGCAGCAAGTTCGTCCTGGAATTGATCCTGCAGCGCGTGATTTCTATCCCGGTTACTTGACAATTTCTGTGCTACAGCCGTTAATGTAGGTATCTTTATTACCGGAGGGTCGCGTAGACCTTGGACGATTTCTCGATAGGCACACTGTTTTCGGTGTTGTTTATTCTATTTATTCTCTCCGCATTTTTTTCAGGCTCGGAAACGGCATTGATGGCGCTGGATCGCTATCGCCTCCGGCACATGGTCCGCACCGGACGCCGCGGTGCAAAGCAGGCGCAAAAGCTGCTCGAAAAACCTGACCGCCTCATTGGCCTGATCCTGCTCGGCAACAATGTGGTCAACATCCTGATTGCCCAGCTGTCCGCCTACATCGGTTATCGCCTGCACGGCGATATCGGCATTGCGGTCGCCACTTTCATCCTGATCTTTGTGATCCTGATCTTTGCCGAACTGACTCCGAAAACGGTGGCGGCACTGCATGCAGAAAAACTGGCGCTGCCGGCGGCAGTGGTCTACGTGCCGTTGCTTGCCGTGACCTATCCCTTCGTCTGGACCGTGAACCTGTTTGCCAACACCCTGCTGCGGGCGTTCGGGATCGAAGTCAAGGACAGTTCTCTCAACTCGCTCAGTCACGAGGAACTGCGCACCGTGGTGGATGATGAGCACACCTCCATCTCCAGTGAGCACCAGCAGATGCTGCTGGGGGTTCTTGACCTTGAAAAGACCACGGTGGAAGACATCATGATTCCGAAAAACGAGATTGTCGCGCTCGATCTTGAGGACGACTGGGAAGAAATCGTCTCGCAACTGAAGAATATTTCCTATACACGAATCCCTGTCTGCCGTGGCAACATCGACAATGTGGTCGGCTTCCTGCATGTGCGCAAGCTGTTCATCAACGTCATTCACAAGGAGATCGAGCTTGAGGACCTGGAGCAAGCGTTACGCGAGCCGTATTTCATCCCGGAAGGCACCAATCTGAAAAAATTGCTGTTCGAACTGCAAGACAAGAAACGAAGGTCCAGCCTGGTGGTAGACGAATTCGGCGATATCCAGGGGCTGGTCACGCTGGAAGACCTGCTCGAGGAGATTGTCGGCGAGTTCACCAATGATCCCGCCACCTACGATGTCGAGATTCATCCCCAGCAGGATGGCACGTACTTCGTGGACGGTGGCACACATATCCGGGACGTCAACAAGGCGCTTAACCTGGAACTGCATGATCACGGGCCCAAGACCATCAATGGCCTGATTCTGGAACAGATGGAATCCATTCCTGAACCGGGCACTACCGTGCTGATCGACGGCTACCCGATCGAAGTCGTGCGCATCCACAAGAATGCGGTCCGCACGGCCAGAATCAGCCCGCAACTGCGCAAGCAACCAGAGGCAGTCTAGGCCCGGACTCCTGCAGCTCAGCCAAGAGTTGCCCACACCTCTCGGGTACAATACCCAAATGGCCAAGGAATCAAGTTTTGTCTGTACGGAATGCACCGGTCTTTTCACCAAGTGGACAGGCCAGTGCCCCAGCTGCGGGGCCTGGAACACGATCGAGAAGCAGTCTGCCGTGCTCAGGCAAAACAAGGCCATCTCCTTGTTGCATGCCGGGGATGTTGCTGAAATTCAGACCGTCAGCGAAATTTCCTTCGAGTCGCAGGACCGCACGGCCACTACACTTGCGGAGCTCGATCGAGTGCTGGGCGGTGGAATTGTTACGGGCTCCGTGGTGCTGGTCGGCGGAAATCCCGGTATCGGCAAATCAACTCTTCTGCTGCAGGTCCTGTGTGCCCTGGACCACCAGCGCGCCCTGTACGTGACGGGCGAAGAGTCCCTGCAGCAGGTGGCCCTGCGTGCTGAGCGGCTTGGTTACAAAAATGCACCGCTGCGTGTGCTGGCTTCTACCCGTCTTGAAGAGATTTTGGCCTGTGCCATGCGGGAGCGCCCGAGCATTATGGTTATCGACTCGATCCAGTCGCTGGCCTCTGAGAAAACCCCTTCGGCCGCCGGTTCAATTTCCCAGGTGAGAGAATGTGCTAACCGCGTCACCCAGTTTGCCAAGCAGACCGATACCACGGTTTTCGTGATTGGCCACGTCACCAAGGAAGGCTCGATTGCCGGACCACGGGTGCTTGAGCACGTCGTGGATACGGTGCTGTATTTCGAAGGTGACGATGGCGGGCGTTACCGCGTGTTGAGGGCAGCCAAGAACCGCTTCGGGGCCGTCAACGAACTTGGGGTCTTCGTGATGCAGGATACCGGCCTGAAGGGTGTAAAAAACCCATCGGCCATCTTTTTGTCGCGCCACGCAAACACTGCCCCCGGCAGCGTGATCACCGTAACCTGTGAGGCCACCCGGCCCTTGCTGCTGGAAGTACAGAGCCTGGTGGAGGACACCCCGGCAACCCATCCACGGCGAGTGGCGATCGGGATTGACCAGAACCGGCTGACCATGCTGCTTGCAATACTGCACAGGCATGGAGGTGTCGATATCTATGACAAGGATGTGTTCGTGAACATCGTCGGCGGTGTCCAGTTGAAGGAAACAGGAGCTGACCTCGCGGTGCTGCTGGCAACCTACTCCAGTTTCAAAAACCGCACACTGGATCGCGGGCTTGCAGCCTTCGGAGAGATCGGACTGACGGGCGAGATTCGCCCGGTCTATAACGGCCTGGCCCGTCTGAAGGAGGCACGGGAGCATGGTGTGACCAAAGCGATCATTCCCGAGGCCAATCAGCCCAAGACCCCGCTACCCGGGCTGGAAGTGATTGCGATCCGCCGGTTGGGCGAAGCGGTCAGGCACATAGCCTAGTGCGATGAACCTGCATTACCGACCCAAGATGTCGCGGCAGGGACTTGCACCCACGCATGCGGTGACCGTCACCAACCAGTTTCATGAGCAGCGCGAGGTACAGGTTGCAGGAGAGTCCCCACTGACCCTGAAAGTAAACGGCCGTGAACTCGTGACACTGATGACACTGGGGACCCACCCGGAAGAGCTTGCGCTCGGCTACCTGCGTAACCAGCGCCTGCTGGAAGATATTTCCGATATTGCCTCGGTCGAGGTGGACTGGGAGCGCGAAACTGTCGAAATCATGACCCGTGAGGGCCGGGAAATCACCGACTGGGAGGAAAAACTGAGCAAACGGACGGTTACTTCAGGCTGCGGGCAGGGCACGGTCTTCAGTTGTACACTGGACAAGCTGTATGACGTGCACCTGCCGAAGGTGTCCCTGAAACAGTCGAAAATCTATGACTTGCTAACGGCCATCACTCGCTTCAACGAAATTTACAAGAGGGCTGGCGCAGTACATGGCTGTGCACTTTGCCACGGCACTGAAATTCTTAAATTCGTCGAAGACGTGGGCCGGCATAATGCCGCGGATGCCATCTCGGGCTGGATGTGGCTCGAACATGTTGCAGGTGCGGACAAGATTTTCTACACCACCGGTCGCTTGACCTCCGAGATGATCATGAAATCTGCACATATGGGTATTCCGGTGCTACTGTCGCGCTCTGGGGTCACACACATGGGTCTGGAACTGGCCCGTGACTTGGGCATCATCATGATCGCGCGTGCCAAGGGGCGTGCATTTCTCGTATACCATGGTGCAGAGCAGATAGAATTCGATGCACGCCCCAAACCCCCGCCCCGATCCTGAATACGAAAACACCGGCGAAAATTTAACGGAGGTGTTCTGATCTAGGCGGATTCCAGTGCCCGGCTGATAGGCTGGATCAAAAGGCTGATCAAGAAAAGAATTCCTGCCATCACCACGATCGACGGGCCGGAGGGAGTATCCAGTACCAGTGAGCCATACAGGCCACCGCCTCCTGAAATGACACCGATGATGGCAGCAAGTACCGCCATCTGCTCCGGTGTGCGGGACAGGGATTGGGCTGCTGCAGCCGGGATGATGAGCATGGCCACCACCAGCAGTACACCAACCACCTTCATGCCGGCGGCCACGGCGCCGGCCATCAGAATCATGTAGATGATCTGGCAGCGTTCAACCGGGCTGCCTTCAGCACGAGCAAGGTCCTCGTGCACGGTGAGCGCGACCAGCGGGCGCCAAATGTAAGCCAGTACGGCGAGGCAAATGAACCCCCCGACCCAGACCATGGCGAGGTCCATGCGGGTCACGGCCAGTACATCACCAAACAGGTACCCCAAAAGGCTATGCCCGTTTGCCGAGCCGGAGATGGCAAGCACCACCACTCCCAAGGCCAAGGCTGTATGCGAGAGCAGTCCCAGCAGGGTGTCACTGGCAAGATGGACGGTTCTTTGCAGAAACAGCAAAGACAATGCAGTCACAATCACAATGGCAAAAACCCCGAGAACCGGTGAACTGCCGAGGACCATCCCAAGCGCTACGCCCAGCAGGGCAGAATGTGCCATGGTATCCCCAAAATAGGCCATCCTGCGCCACAGCAAAAAGCAGCCAAGCGGTCCGGCAACGCAGCCCACGCCGGCGGCCACTAAGAGTGCGCGAACGAAAAAATCATCCAGCATCCTTGACTTCCTCCACAGACCGCATACGCGGAAATGCATCCTCATCACATGCTGGCTGCACAACACTGGCGGGATCATGCACATGGTCGTGGCTATGTTGGTAGAGCGCGGTTACGACTCCTGCACGCGTGCCGAACAGACGCTGAAATTCGTCATGCCCAACCACTTCCTGGGGCACTCCGGTACAGCATATGTGGTGATTCAGACAGACGACCCTGTCCGTAGCAGCCATCACGATGTGGAGATCATGGCTCACCATGAGTACACCACAGCCATGGCGTGCAACAATCTCCGCGATCAGTGCGTACATGTCTGCTTCCCCAATATAATCTACCCCCTGCACAGGCTCATCTAGGATCAGCAGATCAGGCTGACTCAGCAACGCACGTGCCAGCAACACCCTGCGCAGTTCGCCACCCGAAAGATCAGCCATACGGGCTTCAAGCAACTTCCGGGATCCGGTTTCATCCAGTGCATCCTCAACAGCACCCGAAGGGGGCCGGCCGGTCAGGTTCATCATGCGCCTTACAGAAAGTGGCATGGTCGAGTTCAGGTGGAGATGCTGGGGCACATACCCTACCTGGACAGAGGATTCACGCTGTACATGACCGTTATCCGGCAGCAGCAATCCGAGCAGCACCCGCACGAGCGTGGTTTTACCAGCACCATTCGGCCCGATCAGAGTGACTACTTCACCCCGGTCCACGTGGATGTCCACCCCGTGAAGAAGCAAGCGCCCTTTTCTGCGAACACTAACTCCCTGGGCCCCGATCAACCGGGTCCCGCCCGTGTTCAACGGCCTGCCTCGTCGGTCGCCCCAGACCCAGCACACTCTGGACAAAGCCCGCGGGCCTCAAGAACCTGGGAGTGAAGTTCGAAACCGGTCTGCCCAGCAAGGGTGGTAATGGCATCCTGCATGCGTTCCGCCTCGACTTCAGCGACCGTTTTGCACTGCTCACACACCAGGAATATGGTGCAGTGGTGGCGGCCTGGACGGTTGCATGCGAGATAGGCATTGCAGCTTTCGATACGGTGCACAAGACCGATGGATTCCAGGAACTCAAGTGCACGATAAATCTGGGCAGGTGCGGGTTTGCGCCCGTTCCAATCAAACTGTTTCATGAGTTCGTAGACTCCCAGTGGGCGATGACCTGCCAGAAGCAACTTGAGGACAGAACGTCGATTTGCGGTGAAACGCTCCTTACGGCTCTCGCATGCGGCTTCCGCATGCGCCATGCCTGCATGAATGCAGGCTTCGTGATCGTGCTGGCGTTGCGGAAAAGATGGCTGGTCCATGAATATCACCTTGGTCAGAAGAGCGTAACGGTACGACGCGGGACCCACATCTTGGTGCCCTATTTTAGTATTACAGTATAACATATTGGTTAATGCGGTCAGACAGCGCTGCCCCTGCATCCAACCTGTGCCAAGGACTCACGACTGGCGAGAATACTGGCTCCGTAGCAAGGCCTGGGCATGCCTGTCATGATGCGTATCTGCTGATCCGTGCATGCGACAGTCATGAGGCTCAGCCTTACGAGTGGCATGCTATGATACGGTGCATGACGATCGGCACCGGTACAGGTCCTTGCTGCAGGAAAGCCGTGTGCAGTCGGTCTGTGTTCCCTTCCAAAATCGTCACAAAAAACTACAGCGCAAATCATGGATTTTGAAAAATCATTAAAACGACTTGAAGAACTGGTCGACAAGTTGGAAAAAGGTGGCTTGTCCCTGGAGGAGTCACTGAAGTGCTTTGAACAGGGCGTCAAGCTCACACGACAGTGCCGCCAGGCATTGCAGCAGGCGGAACAGAAAATTTCGGTTCTGAGCAAGGAAAATGGAGACTGGACAGAAAAGAACTTCGATGACGGAGAAATGCCCGAAAAAGATTGACGAGATCCTCAGTCTGTATGCTGGACGCGTCAACCAGCAACTCGAAAACTGGCTTCCTGCTGCATCCGAACCGCCTGCGGTACTGCACGAGGCTATGCGCTATACCGTACTGGGAGAAGGCAAACGAATACGCCCGGTGCTGGTGTATGCCACAGGAGAGGCGCTGGACGTGCCCATGGAGAGACTGGATGCACCGGCCTGCGCCGTAGAACTGATACACAGTTACTCCCTGATCCATGATGATCTCCCGGCAATGGACGACGATGACCTGCGTCGTGGACGACCGACCTGCCACAATGCCTTCGGAGAGGCCAATGCGATCCTGGCAGGCGATGCCCTTCAGGCCCTGGCCTTTTCCGTACTGGCCAACGATCCTGCCAACCCACCAGAGCAACGGGTCAGGATGGCCCAACTCCTCGGCGAGGGGGTAGGCTCACAGGGTATGGTTGGCGGACAGGCGATTGACCTCGCTTCTGTCAACAAACCACTCAACGAAAAAGAACTGAAGCACATGCATCGCCTCAAGACCGGGGCGCTGATCAGGTCCAGTGTACTGATGGCCGTGACTGCGAGCGAGATGAATACGCCTGAAGTCCATGAGCGATTTGCCCGCTTTGCAGATTGCATCGGACTGCTGTTTCAGATCCGCGACGATATTCTCGACATTCAGAGCGAGACGGAAGTCCTGGGCAAACCACAGGGCTCCGATGCGGCGCAAAACAAGCCCACCTACCCAAGCATCGTCGGAATGGAGCAGGCCGCAAACATGGCTGAGGAGTTGCTGCAGCAGGCCTGCCAGGAAATCGACCATCTGGATTTTCAGTGGGCAACGCTGTACGCTGTAAGTCAATATATAATAAGACGAATTTCATAGCGCACTGGCTTTAGCCTTTCTGCAGCAATCAATCTGACTACTCCTGATGCCTATGGACAAATCACGCTATCCCCTGTTATCCAAGATTGACAGCCCAGCTGATCTGCGGGCCCTGCGGGAAAACCAGATGCCTGCAGTGGCGGATGAGCTGCGGGACTTCCTGCTGGATTCCATTGCCAGTTGTGGCGGACACTTCGGGGGTGGCCTCGGTGCTGTCGAAATCACCGTTGCCCTGCACTATGTCTTCAATACCCCGCATGACCGCATCGTGTGGGATGTCGGCCACCAGTGCTACCCGCACAAGATCCTCACAGGCCGCAAAGACCGCATTACGACCATCCGGACCAAGGACGGACTGGCGCCGTTTCCGAAACGCAGCGAAAGTGAACATGACCATTTTGGGACCGGCCATTCGAGCACTTCCATCGGGGCCGCACTGGGGATGGCCATTGCCAGTGCCCCGCAGAGCAGGAAGCGCAAGGTCATCGCGGTCATCGGAGACGGCGGTATCACGGGTGGAATGGCGTATGAGGCCCTGAATCACCTGGGGGACAGCAATGCTGACCTTCTGGTCATACTCAATGACAACGAAATGTCGATTTCGCCCAATATCGGGGCCATGACGAATTACCTGACCCGGATACTCTCCGGGCAAATGTCTGCCACCATCAGCAAGAGCAGTGAAAAACTGCTGCAGCCCATCCCGTTTGCGAATGAGTTTGTGGGGCGCATCACCGAACATGTCAAGGGTGTGGTGACACCTCCCGGGACACTGTTTGAGGAACTGGGACTGAGCTATTACGGCCCTGCAAACGGACATGATGCGGGCAGCCTGATCAAAATTCTGAAAAACCTGAAACGCCTGGAAGGCCCTCGGCTATTGCATATCTGTACCGTCAAGGGCAAGGGCTATGCGAAGGCGGAGTCGGACCCGGTAGGCTACCATGCCGTGCCTACCTTCGAACCAAGTGTCGGAGTCGTCAAATCGGGCGGGTCACCCAAGAAAGTCACCTATACGCAGGTTTTCAGCGACTGGCTTTGCGATATTGCCAAGCAGGATGAACGCGTGATGGCCATTACGCCTGCCATGCGTGAAGGCTCAGGCCTGGTCCGGTTTTCCAAGGAATTTCCGGACCGCTACTTTGATGTCGCCATTGCAGAACAGCATGCCGTAACACTTGCCGCCGGCATGGCCTGCGAGGATGTCAAGCCGATCGTGGCCATCTATTCGACCTTCCTGCAGCGTGGCTACGATCAGTTGGTCCATGACGTGGCTGTGCAAAACCTGCCGGTCATGTTCGCGATCGATCGGGCCGGAGTGGTGGGTGGTGACGGACAGACACACGCGGGCAGCTTTGACCTGACCTACCTGCGTTGCGTCCCGAACATGGTGGTGATGACACCCAGCAATGAAAATGAGACACGGCGGATGCTCTACACGGCCTACCTGCAGGAATGTCCGGCGGCCGTGCGCTATCCTCGAGGCAGCGGGCCAGGCACCCCGGTCGAGTCCGAGATGAATGCGGTAGAGGTCGGAAAGGCCAAGGTGCTACGCCAAGGCAAACGCATCGCCATTCTGGCCTTTGGAAGTCCCGTGCATGATGCCCTCAATGTTGGTGAACAACTGGATGCCACCGTGGTCGACATGCGGTTCGTCAAGCCGATCGACCAGGCCCTCATTATTGATGTTGCCAAGGCACACGAGTTTATTGTCACGATCGAAGACAACGTCGTGGCAGGGGGCGCAGGCTCTGCGGTCAACGAAGTCCTAGCGGTCGGCCGGCTTCCTGTCTGTATCAAAAACCTGGGCTTGCCGGATCATTACCTGAACCACGCCACCCGCGAGGAACAGTTGTCAGATGCAGGACTGGATGCAGACGGCATCCTGGGGTCCATCCAGCAGTTCGTCAAAGAAAGTCAGAAAAGCAAGAAGCCCGCTGTCAAGCGGACCCGACGACGAAAAACCAAAACTGCCTCATGAAATCCCGCGGCTACGCACGCGGGTAGTTGCCCGGATATGCGGAGATAATCCTGCGCAGCAGTTTCCTTGCTGTCTCTGCCGGGATTACCGTCTGCCCTTGACCGTCCTTGTGGGCTGTGATCAGTGTCTGCCTGCCCTGGCTGAGCAGGTGTATCTGGTACTGCACCGCTGTGGCATTGCCATCCTGCACACCCGCCCCTGTGGAGACGGGGTCCGGCTCCATGGAGACGAAGTAAATTCCCTTGTCGCGATTGTGATCTTCGATGACTAGGCCTGAGCGGTCCAGGGCTACACCAGTTCTGCGCCAGACCCGCGGGAAGACATCGCCCACCATCAGCACCGGGATTCCTTCGATGTTCCGGATGTCGAGGTACAAGGCACGGGAATCCGGGCTCGCAAACTTGAGTGCGGCTTCTTCTTTCGAAATACCCAGAAACTCCATTAACCGTACCGTCATCTCCGCTTCGCGGTCAGGGTTCGGGGGTTGCGGTTTCCACAGAATCTGGTCATCAGCATTGACTGCAGCGACCTCCAGACCGCGCCGCGTCAGGTAAAGGTTGGTCACCGCATTGGGTTGGCGCTCGAGGCGCATCCGGAACTTCTCCGTCACCACGTCAACCCCCTCCCGGTTGGATGATGCATCGCGCAGGCGGCCCATATCCTGGGCCCAGTGGGTTTCCATGTAGCCCAGTGCCGGTTCATCTTCGGCGATTCTGAAGCCTTCCTCCTGCCAGAATCTGCGCAGCAGCGGCCACAGGGTGACCGGATCGGTGTCCACTTCCAGCCAGCGGGTCGGCCCCTCCTTGCGCACACGCATCTCAAGAAACTCGGGAAGTACGCTGGCACCCACGGCCGGCACCTGTGTCTGCAGGGCACTGACCCTGTCACCTGCCGTTCTTGGGATCCTCAGGCTGTCTTCCCAATCCGGAGTCACCAAGTCCGGTGGCGCCTCAAGCGGTTTCGTCGAGGCACTGCCCGAGTAATCCTCGTTCCCTGTCTTCAGAAAACCACAGCCGCCCAGCGCCAAGGGCAGCAGGGCCACCGCAAGCACGAACCGCACGGAAAATAAATACTTGCACATAGAAGTCATCCGGTCATGTTTATAAGCTGCCTGCCAACTGCAAGGCTTCACGCAATGTTTCATGGTACGCACTCGACAAGGGGGTCATGGGCAAGCGTATGCCCGCTGGAAACAGGCCCATTTCAGTCAGACACCACTTTACCGGGATCGGATTGGACTCCACAAAAAGGTCGCGGTTCAGGCGCTCAAGCCTGGCATTGGCCTGCTGTGCCTTGGTCCGTTCCCCCTCCAGGCATGCCATGCATAAGGTATGAAACAGCCTGGGTGCGACATTTCCTGTCACGGTGATGACGCCCTTACCCCCGGCAAGCATGAATTCCATGGCCGTGGCATCATCGCCACTGATCAGCAAAAACCCTTCCTGGCAGCCTGCAAGAATCTCTTGGCAACGACTGATGTCTCCGGTGGCCTCCTTGATCCCGATGATATTGTCCAGCTTGGAAAGTCTGACTGCCGTCGGTGCCAACATATCACATGCGGTGCGCCCGGGCACATTATACAAAATCAGTGGAATCGCAACCGCTTTGGCAACGGCTTCATAATGCAGAACCAGCCCCTCCTGGGTAGGCTTGTTGTAATAGGGAGTGACCAGCAGGCAAGCATCCGCGCCGGCGTCCTTGGCACACTGCGTTAGTTCGATCGTCTCCTGGGTCGAGTTCGAACCTGTGCCAGCAATGACCGGAACCCGGCCCCGGGCCTGCTTGACGACAAATCGAATCAACTCGCAGTGTTCGGCATGATCGAGCGTTGCAGACTCGCCAGTGGTGCCGGCCGGTACCAGCACGTCCGTGTCATTCTCGATATGGAATTCGACATAATCCGCCAAGGTGTCGTAATCGACTGCGCCATCTTCGTGCATCGGCGTAGCCATTGCGACCATGCTGCCTTTGAACACCGGATTCCCCAAATGAAGTTCAGATCAGAAAGGCTTCGGATGGTACTGATCGAGCCCTGTCATTACAAGAAAATAACGGGTTCTGCACGCGCTGACGAGCCGGTGCCGTGATGGCATGGACCTCATCCACCAGACAGGGATTGCTGTTTTTGCCATGAACCCTGGTTGATCGAGGACCATGCCCGGATCACCGCATGAAAAAGTGTCGCCAGGGGAATGGCAAAAAACACGCCCCAGACCCCCCAGATCCCTCCGAAAATCAGTACCGCCGCGACAATCGCGACCGGATGCAGATTGACGATCTCCGAGAACAGCAGGGGCACCAGCACGTTGCCGTCCAGGATCTGGACCGCAGCGTACGCCAGCAACACGTACACGAACTGGGAACTCAGCCCCCATTGGAAGTAGGCCACGAACAACACCGGGACGGTCACCACGGCCGCCCCCACGTAGGGGATGATGACTGAGATGCCCACCAGGAATGAAAGCAGCATGGCATAGTCAAGGCCGAAGAAGGCAAACGTGACATAGGTGGCGACCCAGACCACCAGGATCTCAATCACCTTGCCGCGGATGTAGCTTGCAATCTTTTTGTTGACCTCGACCCAGACCTCGTTCGTCAGCTCGCGGTTTGAAGGCAGAAAACTTTCTGCCCACTCCAGGATCTTGCCCTTGTCCTTGAGAAAAAAGAACACCAGCAGGGGTACGATGATCAGGTAGACAACGATTGTGATCAGGCCCACTACGGATTCCAGCGGCTGGCTGAGGATACTCTGGCCCACGGCAATCAGCTGTGAGCGCAGCGAGTCGATCATCTCCGTCATTTGCGCTTCCGTGAAGATCTGCGCAAGGCTCGGGTATTTGTCCGGCAACTGCATCAGCAGGCTCTGGCCCTGCGTGATCATGCCGGGAAGCTCGCGGAAAAACTGGGTAAGCTGCTGTGACAGTTTCGGGATCAGCCCGAAGAGGATCAAGATCAACAGGGCGATAAAGCCGAGAAAGACCAGCAACAGTGCAAGGAATCTGGGGATCTTGCCCTGCTCGAGCAGCCCCACGACACCATCCAGCACGTATGCGATGACGATGCTGGCAATCAGGGGGGCGAGAAGGTCGCCAAACAGCAGCACGCTGGCAAATCCGACAATCAGGCAAAGTGCCAGGATGACGATCTGCGGATTCGAGAAATTCTGCTGGTACCAGTTTTTGATGTATTCGATCATAAATCGCTTCGATGGCGTAACTCAGGCTGGCGCATCAGATACCCATTCGGGAACGGGCCAGGTTGTGCAGGCGGGTGGCCTGTTCGGTGACTGCGCCCGCGCTCCTCATTCCAGACAACAGTAAATCAGTACCGGGACTCATACCGCCTGTTTTTTCGGGCCGCAGTAGCCGCGCGCATAGTCCAGCAATTCGTCCATGGCGCGCAGGCGGAACTTCTGGCGCTGGCGGACAAAGGAAAATTCCCGCTCAAGCTCGGGATCCAGGTTCAGCTTGTTCAACACCTTGAGCTTGAGTTCTTTCTCGATCGTGGCACCGGACACAATCGATACCCCCATGCCGGCCTCGACCGCACCCTTGATGGATTCCGGGCTGCCCAGTTCCATGCAGACATTCAGGTTATTCCGGTCCAGCCCCATCTTGGTCATGTAGCCCATGATCACATCCCGCGTGCCGGAACCTTCCTCACGCCCGATGAACGGGAAATTCATGAGTTCCTCCATGGAGATGGAGGCACGCTTGGCGAGTTCATGCCCGGGAGGGACAATCACCACCAGATGATCGACCCGACAGACCTCGACCAACAGATTCTTGTTGGTAACCGGGCCTTCCACAATACCCAGATCGATTACGCTGTTCTCGATCATGGAAACAATGCCTTCGGTGTTGGACACCTTCAGGCGCAACTGGATTTCGGGGAATTTCTTGGTGAACCCGCTCAGCAGGCTCGGCAGCATATACTCGGCGATGGTCGTACTGGCACCCAGGGTCAGCGTGCCGCTGACGTCGCTGGTCAGCTCCTTGACAAAATTCTCCATTTCCGCGTACAGCTCGAAGATCTGCTCGGCATACTTGTAGCACCTGCGCCCGGCCTCGGTCAGCGTGACGCGGTTGTGCGTTCGGTCGAACAGCCGGGTATTGAAGTGCTCCTCAAGCTGGCGCACCTGGAAGGTCACGGCCGGTTGCGTCATGTGCAGTGTTTCTGCAGCCTTGGTGAAGCTCAGCAATTTTGCAACGGTGTGGAATACTTGTAACCGACGATCTGCCATCTCAACTCCCCGGGAGCTTGTTTTGCTTGCAGATTAACGTAGTATACACGCATGCCATGTACTCAGGTGTATGATTTTTATACCCCATAAAAAAAATGTAATACATCCTGACAGGTACCATTGCTTGAACTCGACGCACAGCTCCTTCCAGTTGCGATAAGCGGATGATCACTGGCATCAACAGCGGACTTTCGGGCTGGAACATCGCAACTACCAGGCAGATATGCGCGTAAGTCAGTTCCCATTGTCGACACTCAAGGAGTCGCCCGCAGATGCGGAACTCATCAGTCACCAGTTGATGCTGCGGGCCGGCATGATTCGCCGCCTGGCCTCCGGCCTGTACACGTGGCTGCCCCTTGGCCTTCGCATTCTGCGCAAGGTAGAGAACGTGATCCGCGAGGAAATGGACAGGTCGAGCGCGATCGAAGTGCTGATGCCTTCCATACAACCCGCAGAACTCTGGCAGGAGTCGGGACGCTGGGACCAGTATGGGCCCGAGTTGCTGCGTATGCAGGACCGCCACCACAGGGATTTCTGCTATGGCCCTACGCATGAGGAGGTCATCACCGACCTGGTGCGTCGCGAGGTCCGGAGCTACAAGCAGCTGCCGGTCAACTATTACCAGATCCAGACCAAGTTTCGCGACGAGATCCGCCCACGTTTCGGAGTCATGCGTGCGCGCGAATTCATCATGAAGGATGCCTATTCCTTCCACCTCAACAAGGAAAGCCTGGAATCCACCTATCAGGTGATGTACGACACCTATGTGAGCATCTTCACCCGCCTGGGCCTGCAATTCAAAACCGTGGAAGCCGACACAGGCAGCATCGGGGGCAACGTATCGCATGAATTTCACGTGCTGGCCGAGTCCGGCGAGGATGCCATTGCGTTCTCGACGGAAAGTGACTATGCGGCCAACGTGGAGCTTGCACCGGTTGCACCTGTGCAAAATTCCGACGCTTCTGCTTCAAGACCGCTTGAGAAAACAGCCACCCCGGACTGTCACAGCATCGAGGAAGTGTGTGTGTTTTTGAAGGTTGCGCCCGATCAGGTGGCCAAGACCTTGATCGTGAAAGGGGAGTCGGCCCCGCTGGTCGCGTTGGTGCTTCGCGGCGACCATGAACTGAATGCTGTGAAGGCACAAAAACTTGCGAATGTAGCCACTCCACTGGTCTTTGCCAGCGAGCCGGAAATCGAAGCACAGCTCGGCTGCAAGCCAGGCTCACTTGGTCCACTGGAGTTGAGTTGCCCAGTGATCATGGATCATGCCGCCCACGCCCTTTCCGATTTCGTCTGTGGAGCCAACGAGGAGGGGTTTCATTACACCGGGGTGAACTGGGAACGGGACCTGCCGGACTTCGGCCAATACGAAAGCCAGGACCTGCGCAAGATTGCCACCGGGGATGCCAGTCCAGATGGTAAGGGCACGGTGACCGTCAAACGCGGCATCGAGGTGGGTCACATCTTCCAGCTTGGCGACAAGTACAGCACGGCGCTCAAGGCCTGCGTGCTGGACCAGGATGGGAGTGAGCAAGTGGTCACGATGGGTTGCTACGGGATCGGGGTCACGCGGGTGATCGCCGCAGCCATCGAACAGAATTTCGATGACCATGGCATTCTCTGGCCGCAGGCGATTGCTCCGTTCAGTATCTCCATCATCCCCATCAATGCGAAAAAATCCGACCAGGTAGCAAAGGCCAGTGAACAGCTGCACCACGAACTTGAAGCCCTGGGGCTGGAAGTGCTGCTGGATGACCGGGATTTGCGTCCCGGATTACTGTTTGCCGACCATGAGTTGATCGGTATTCCCCACCGTATCGTGGTCAGTGAGCGGGGTCTGCGACAAAACGAGATCGAGTACAAGAGCCGACAAGAACAAGAAGCCCAGCAGATTCCGATGGAAAGTATCCTGGAGTTCCTGCAGGATCGGATTCGCGCATCCAAGACCTGATGCAAAGGGGGTTCTGGACCGTGCGACGCACATCCGAAGAAAGTAGAGTCAGGCTCTGTTCCGAGCCCCGCCAGCGCCCTTAGCTTTCACTCAGCAAGGCGCTACAGTCCGGGAACGGTTCTGTATTTTCTATGCATATTCCTGTACTATTTGCGGGGTTAGAAGGTAACAGATTTGCGACATACCCCTCACCGACCTACAACTGAATCAGCCATGATTTCCAAACTTCGAATTGCAGTACTTGTAGTAGCAACCTTGTTCGTCCTGGCCTCATGCGAAACCATCGAACTGACTATCGAAGGGGAAAAAGCACGTGTGCTGAGCCCGGATGATGTGAAAAACTGCCAGAAAAATGGGGC
The DNA here is from genome assembly GCA_009839635.1 of Pseudomonadota bacterium. GTDB lineage: Bacteria > Pseudomonadota > Gammaproteobacteria > UBA4575 > UBA4575 > WTFY01. The sequence goes on along the minus strand of VXPJ01000140.1, from coordinate 10,937 downwards.
AGCAACGGTCAGTATCGGCGAGAACTACCTGGGTCTCGTACCCAAAAGCGCTTCCACGATTGCACACCAACTGCAGCGGCTAGCACGCAACAGCGCAATCCATATGGGTGGTGACACTGTCGTGCCGATGTCAAAAGTGGATCGCGGTCAGCAGACCTTTGCCGTCTTTCGCTGCATCCCATAACACACCGAACTCTACTGACCCCAACTAGTGGCCTCTTGTAGGCTTGCACTTTGACCACCTATCAGGCTCAGGCCATTCTTGGCCCTTACATCTTTTACAGGTTCAGACTGGAGTCAATCAGAATCGATTTCAAGACCGCAGAAGAATTCCTGAGCAGTCCATCGCTGAAACCACTCACCCAGGCTGGCTGTAATCTTGTCGGCGTCAACACCTTCTTGCAGGGTGCAACTCTCTAGGGCTTCACCCAGGGACTCACCGTCCTTAAGCCGCGATAACAGCAGGTAGCTTTCATAGTCCAGGTCTTCACGCCAGACCGTGTAATCGCAACGATACACCACGACAAATGTCTTATAGGCCTGGGGGACGTCCATATGGCGGTTTTCATTTACCGCCGTCATGTAGTCATTGACCGGATAATCCAGTTCCAGTAGATACAGGGCCGGGTTGAACTGCAGCCGGATGTCGCCCCATTGCTCCCCCGGGATGCTCTGGATAGCCTCCTGGGAGATCTTCTCCCGATGCGGGTCATCGAAGGCATCCTCCATGACACGTTCAACCGTGGCGATTGCAACCACAAAAGGCTGGTGCGGAAGATCCGTGACCTCCTTTTCCAGGTAATGCGGGAACTTGATGCTCAGGCGATTCAGGTTGTAGTGCGTCGAGGGATGATGTGCAATGTAATCCCTGACCACTTGGTTGAACAACTCCTCTCCAAGGATGTGCTGCACGGTCGGGTATTCCCCGGCCATGATCTCGATAAATCGCCAGAAGTACATGTCGGCATAGACCGAGACGCACTCCAGCGGAGTCAGTTTATCGGAAGGCAGGACAGTTTGTTCAAGGTCGTGTGCCGCGTCACTATCTGGCTTGGAACTTGCTTCGACACCAGCCTTGACACCCTCAGGGTGGCTTACGACCGAATACATCCATTGCTCGAGGCTTTCCAGCCGCGAGTCGTCACGAGGCATGGCGCAGTTCGGTCATCTGGCGGAATTGCGCCGCTTTCAGGACCTCCGCATGGACCTCTTCAAACGAAGGGATGTCGGCATCCCACTCAATCAACGTGGCGCGGTTTCCGGCACGGCGCTGAACCTCGGCATACAGATCCCACACCGGGTCAATGACCCGGCCGTTGTGCGTGTCAATGCAATGCGTGCCCTTGTCGGTGTGTCCGGCCAGATGAATCTGCACCACCCGGTCGTACGGGATCGCATCCAGATAAGCCATGGAATCCAGTCCGTGGTTGCGACAGGTGACATAGACATTGTTGACGTCCAGCAGCAGTCCGCAGTCCGACTCCTCAGCCATGCGGGCCAGGAATTCCTCTTCGGGCATGGTGGAGTTTGCAAAGGCCAGATAGGTCGAGGGGTTCTCCAGGATCAGGGGACGCTCCAGGAAATCCTGTACAGTGCGTATCCTGTCCACCAGAAAGGCCAAGGATTCCTCATTATAGGGCAGCGGATAGAGGTCGTGGCCGTTTTTCCCATGCACCCCGGTCCAGCAAACATGGTCTCCAAGCCAGTGGGCGTTCACCCGTTCGGCCAGGGCCTTCAGCCTTGTGAAGTAGTCAAAATCGATGGGATCCGTGCTGCCGATCGACATGGAAACCCCGTGCATGACAATCGGGTAGCGTTCTGCAATCTGGTCCAGCACACGTACGGGGTTTCCTTCCGTGTTCATGAAATTCTCGGACAGAATCTCGAACCAGTCCACCTTGGGCCAGTGTTCAAGAACGTGATTGAAATGGACTGTGCGCAGCCCGATTCCAAGCCCGAGATCAGGGAAGTTCCAGCGGTTTTTTACAGACACGGAAACCACCTTGTGAATCAGATTTGCCTGGTAAGCATGTTACCAGCAGAGAAAGGATTCAAGCAATCAACAGGGCATGCCGTAGCCAGCAGCCCTGTTGATGCTCAAACCGTTTTTGGAAATATCAGAACTTTACAACAAGTGAGTTGCTAGGTACTGCTTATCCTCCCATGTGGCTGGGGTCAACCGGTAGCTGGCAACCGCCCTTGCCTTTACATGAGTTCTTTCCGGCACAGCCGTTGTCACCTGACTTACAGCCACCCTGGCATTTGCAGGCATTCTGGCCCTTACAGGCATGCTTCTCATACGTGTGGGCTGGATCACAACCACCCTTGCCCTTGCATGAGTTCTTGCCTGCGCAACCGTTATCGCTCGACTTGCAGCCACCCTTGCCCTTGCATTCATTCTGGCCTTTACAGCTATGCTTCGGGCAACCTTCGTGACCTGGATGACCTGCCAAGGCAACCGTCTGGCTTCCTGCCATCATTCCAGCTGCTGCTGCCACCATCAGTTTATTAAAATCACGACGTTTCTTATCCATCGTTATAAAACCTCCAACAATTGTTATGTGTGTCCTGCGGAGCAAGGCACAATTTCTGTATACAGAAACGATTGATCAACCAGAGGAATTATACAGAACTGGAGGTGGATGTTGAGAAAAAATAACTGATTTGGCCTGTCTATGGCTAAATTTGAAATTCTATTATTGTGGAACAAAGGAGGGGATCTCCTAGACGGGGCACAGTGTCTGGTTTATTGAAATGCGCTAGCAATAATACGACGAGATTCTCGAGCAGAGCTAATAATAAACTTTCCCGTTGAAGCTTTTGGCACGTAAAAAAAGGGTGGCATGATGCCACCCTTTTCAGTGCAAAAGGCTACTGACTTTTGATCAGTATTGGAAGTTCCATGTCAGTGCAAAGCCAGCGTGCCATGACCAGACGTCAGCAGCTGTTACAGTTGACTGACCATCGAAGGGAGTACCCGCATAAGGTGTACCAGTAAGATCTATAGGACCTGCACTGTAATGGTTTCGCTCCTTGAACTGCACACCAACGTGGCCATCAATGTTCAGGAACGGAGCCAGGAAGCCCATATACCCCACACCCAGCGTGGCACGGTGACGGTAGATCACCTCTGTCTGTGAAGCCTGCAGATACTCAAGTACAGACTGTCCAAGATGTACTGGGCCATCAGCAACACTGGATCCTAATGGGATTGCGTTACATCTGGTAGCAGATGAACAGACGTAGGGTAGGTCATTAATTCCGTTAGCATCACGGTCTGTCGGGTCATCCGCATAGCCGTACCCGGCACGGAAACGCCAGTTACCCATCTTCATCTGGGCACCAATGCTGTAGACCATCTGGTCCTCGTAGACGTCTCCCCAGAAGTCGGCCTCTTCCCAGTTCTTCCACATGATATCCGCAGCAATCAGGAGGTTGCCGTCCATGAAGGTCTCGTTCGAGATGCCAATACCGACTGTACGAGGTTCCTCGATTGGAATAGCAGCATAACGAACCTGCCCTTGTGCACCATAACCCTCTAGTGCACCACTTCCATCAACATCGAGTGGATTGAAGGCAGGTACAGCAACGATGTCATCGAAAACATGCTGCAGTTCTGTCATATAGAACAGCCCCAGTCTTGTACCTGGCACGATATCATCGTAGGTAATTCCCAGAGTACCACGCATTCCCGTGTCATGGGTCACTCCTGATGTTGCTGCAAGTCCCAAATCCAGATAGGCATACGTTATCGTGGCAGCACCACCAATGGAGACCTGTTCATTGAGTTCCCAGCCGAGTGAGAAGTTCGCGCCCAGAACGATGAACTCCGCACCTAGTCCCAGTGTTTCCTCCACCTGGCGAAACTCCACACCAATCCCGGATACTGCAGTCAGGCCTGCACCCAGTACGGCGGGCAAGCCTAACGGACGCAAATCCTGGGTCACACCAACTTGAGGCACGATGTAGCCCTCGTTTCCATTGACCGCATCGTTAAAGTATGAATCAGTTATGCAGAGCTCAGGGGTGCTGCACCCAAGGGCCACACCAGGATCTACATGACCTTCTCCAACATTGTCAAGGACGCTCTGAGGTACACTTCCTGCATAAGTAGGTAGACCTAATGCACCATGGTGATCAAGGCGCACCTCCGGCTTATAGTAAGTCGCACCAAACGTGAACTCCGTTCCCGTCCAGTCCGTCAATGCAGCAGGGTTACCAAAGATTGCCGACACGTTATCCAGAGGCTTGGCAATACTGGTGCCCGCCATGCCTGCTGAACGAGGAGCCAGCACATTGTGCAGGTCGTAGCCATATGGGCCTGCATAGGCAGTCCCTGAAATGGCCAGCGATGCCAGCAACCCAATTGCTAACCATCGATTAAAAACTTCTCTCATTGGTTACCCTCCCGGTTATAAGTAGTCTTGTTTGATTGGTTACGATGATATTTGCTAACTAAAATTTGTTTGTATTTCTTGTTCTCGTGTCAGCCGTTAGTTGTATGATTTACAGGCGACTGACGATTTGGTTTTGACAGAAGTAAGTTGTACAGATTGAATTGAGGCTGGCATCGCATATCGCTGTCAGTGTCAACCCTAACCCCCCTTTATCCTCTCTATCATGGCTTTGAGCAGCCTGATTCTTATGTCTCCGCGCCACCTATTTCTGCCCCTTTCGGCCGGATCACTATAGGCGCTGCGTACTTGTCATATAAGTGTAACGAATATTACCGTGAAATCAAGGCAAATGGTACCCCGTAGAGTGAATCATGATCTGAAGGCGTACCTCACGGATCGATGCTTTTTTGCTTCTTGACCCGGGACTTCAGCTCATCATCAACAGGAAGTGGTCAAAACATGACCAGATGAGCCGGTACAGAGGGCGAACCTTGTATACATAACCTGAATCCTGGGCAGATTTCCGGTAAGAAACTGAAAGATTTGTGAAAGCGGGAAAGGGAGACGGGCTGCGTCCCCGCGAGTCAAATCGGCAGGTC
>VXPJ01000140.1:4145-5931 GCA_009839635.1 Pseudomonadota bacterium | reverse complement strand
TTATAATGCTCGTATCCGCCGCTCGGTCGCGCCCCCCCCTATAAACTGGCCCGCGTGCTTTTTTTTCACGAGCCTGGGATGAGTTGCAACCCCCCTTTCGCAAATTGAATACGGATCAGGAGCCCCTCTGCTCCCGAACCATTTTTTACATAGGAATTAAGCCAGCCAAGTATAACGTGAGTACGATCACAGCAACGCCGAAGACCATTGCGACCACGAATACCATGGCATCATTTCCTCCACCATCAGACATACACGCCTCCTTTGTAATTGTTTTTTGCCGCTAAACTTATCATAACGCCTGAATATCATTTATGCGAATACCCAGGCCTGCCTAAAATTCAATCGATTCAGTGCTCCGTTTCCCTCTACCCGGTTATACAATCCGGGTTATCCAGCAACTCCTTCAGGTATGCGGCGTTCTTTTCGCGCTCCCCGGTGGTCAGCCAGTTGCGCAGCGCACTGGCCCCCTCAATCATGAACTGCGTTTCCCTCACAGCATCTGCATGGTCCTCGGTCACCGGCAGTTTGTCAATCGCCGCCTGGTCGACGCTCATGTGCTCGCCCAGGATGTTGGTGACCAGCACCGCCTTGATGTCCTTGCCCAGGTCATCATACTCGGCCAAGTATAAAACGGCACCGTATATGTAGTAAATCGCATACCGGCGCTTGATCGAGCCTGCCTCGAGGTCCTCTGGGTCCAGCCTAGCCAGCGTATCCGTGACAAAAGGTGTAACGGCACCGGTGACACCCTTGATCTGGCGGTCCTGATTTTTAGATGATCCCCACATGATCCGCCATTCTTCCCCACCGGTACTCGATAATCAATAGTCTGACACTTCCACCGAGCGCAACTGCTTGTTTTTTATGTCTTCAAGCTTCGGAAGCAGATCATATGCCACGATATTCTGCCCGCAATAGCTCTTATGTGCCCGGATACGGTCAAACCAGGCCTTGATATTGGCGCGGGAATCAACCAGATCCCCTTCTCCCGCCTCATGCAGGAGATGAACGTAAGCTGTCCAGTGGATGTCAGCGAATGAATAGTCTCCGATGATGAATTCCTTGCCGGTAAGCTGCCCATCCAGGGCTTCCAGCACCGCGGAAAGCCCCGCACGAGCCTGGTCCACTGCCGCACCATCAGGGTCTTTGCCCTGCATCGGTGCGTAAATGCGCTGCTGCACAATCGTCTCCACGTGCGGTTTGGCCTCGCTGCAGGCAAGATCACCCCAGTAGTTCTGGGCAGCCAGCTGGCCTGCATTCTTGGGTGGCAGACGCTTGCCCAGACCCCGGGCCTCGATATAGCTCATGATGCCCAACTCTCCAGTAACGATGTAATCGGCTTCCTTGAGTGCAGGCACCAAGCCCAGGGGCGAGACCTGCAGGTAATCACCCGCCTCGTGGGCACCTGCCGTGATGTCGAGGATCCCGCAATCGGTTTCCATGCCCACTTCCACCGCCGTGACCAGGCATTTCAGTGTTCCCGCATCCCCCGGAAATCCCAGCAGCTGCAGCACGTACTGGGTTTTTTTCATATCGCCACTGGCCCCGTACTGGCTGCTCGCCGTCGGGTCCGCCGCACGACCGAACTCAAACAAGTCACTCATATTCGTTGTGGCGCCAAAAGGGTGTCAGACCAACGTGCTTTGCCGTTCAGGCGGCGTTTGCAAATTCGCCTCGCTGAATGTCTGCAGCCGAGGGCGATTCAGCATAGGCAAAGACGTGTAGGCAGTTGTGGGCCGGGAAGTTGTCGAACCAGGCGTGAAGGGATGGGGGTGTGGGGGTG
>VXPJ01000140.1:3263-4135 GCA_009839635.1 Pseudomonadota bacterium | reverse complement strand
CCAAATGGGTGTCTTCCCAACGGGCTTTCCGGTTCTGGGGGGGTTTTCATTTCCGCCGCGCTTTTTGGCGGCCGCCGCCGTTTGTGCCTCTTCGGAAATGCCGTGACTGCCTTTGCGGACCTTCATGTGCTCGAACCAGGCTTTCAGGTTGGGCCACTCGTCGATGAGGCTGTTCTGGCCTGCCACATGCAATAGGTGCAGGTAGGCCACCCAATGGACATCTGCAAAGGAAAATGCGCCGACTATGCACTCCTTACCTTGCAGATGTGCATCCATGCCATCAAAGATCTTTTGCAATCCGTCTTTGGCCGCCTCTGCAGATTGATCATCCACTAGGGCCTCAATCCTCGGTTGCACCTGCTGTGCACCCACCTCGATCCAGTAATTCTGGGTGCCCAGATGCTGTGCCTTGCGGGGTGTCAGCGGTTGCCCGCCGCCACGCACATCCAGGTAAGGCAATACGGCCGCAATACCGGAGGTGACGACCTCTCCCTCAACCAGGCAAGGAAGCTTGCCAAAAGGAGACACTGACCGTAGCGCCTCATCGGGAAACTGTTCGCTTCTGATGTCGATGAGTTCGGCATCCAGCTGGACCCCTTTTTCGGCAGCCAGGTACAGGCTCTTGCAAGTATCGGCATGTCCAGGATAACCGAGTAGACGAACCTTCTCGGCAGGTTTCTTTTTGCGTGAAAATAGTCCCATGGTCAGTTATGTAGCTGCTATGACAGACTCAAGCTGCAGGCGCCGTTTTGTCCGGTTTTTTACAGAACGGCTGGCTGGGGCCGGGCCGGACCAAAAAGTGGGGCACCCCGCCGTGTGTGTCACAGATTTTTTAGTTTACGCGGGCGGGGGCGAAAAAGGGGGGGTTTTTT
>VXPJ01000140.1:0-3253 GCA_009839635.1 Pseudomonadota bacterium | reverse complement strand
TACCACACATAGGGCGGGTGGTTTTGTGCTTTTTTTTTATAATACGCGGGCGGGGAGCGGGCAAAAAACTTTGTTCTCCCCTTGGCCCAGTTGCCTGACACTTTTTATTAGGATCGCGCTTGCGCGCTATGAATGGCCTCTCTTAGTAGGAGGATTCTACTCCTTGAACCATTTAAACGGATGCTCGCCAGCGAGCTTGAGATAGATCCATACGTTGATGATCAAAGCCACCAGCAGGACCACTGCTCCGGCAAGCGCCATCAAGGGATCTGAATGGGCTGCAGTGAGACCCAGCATACCCATGCCGTAGTAGACGGCCGCAGAAAATATCAGCATCACAACGATTGCTCTGAATGAATACATTAGTCACACCTCCTGACTCAGATTAAATACGAGTATTTATAATGCACCCGGTGCCACCCGGAGTAATCTGAAAAACCCCGTGGCCCGTAAATTCTTTTCTTGAAGCGCCATCCCCAGGGCCCCTCTGCAGGGACTCAAGGCATCGCCGCTTCACGACCAACCCCGGCATTCCTACCGAGGTCAATCAATGGCTTGCCCGTGCTTCCCCGAGGACCCGACCGGACAGCGCGTCCTGCAGGTCCGCTTTCAGGGAAACCGATGATTAATGAATAGTAAGAGACCCTGCTCTTCTAGACATTAATCGTGACACCACGCAGGCTGTTGCCGCTGATGTCCGTCTTGGTCGGAAGCACATCATAGCCGCGGATGTTTTCCTTGCTGGTGCTCGGATGCGACTTGACCAGGCCCCACCATTTTGCAACAGCCGGTCTGGATTCCACCACATCACTACTGTCAGCAAGCATGCAGCCTTGTGCCAGGGCAGCCCAGTGAATATCTGAGAGACTGAAGGCTCCACAAATGAAATCACCGCGCAGCGCCGGATTGCTCTTGGATGCCAGATGCGAATTCAGAAGATCGAAGCACCCCGATGCGGCTGCAGCGTCCCCACTACCGGACATCAATCCTGCAACTGCGTCCAGTGCGATATCCGTTGCGAGCTGATTCCACATGTAGTGGATTGCACGCACAACACCGTTACGGGGAATCAGGGATGGGCCAAAGCCCTTGTCGTCCAGGTAGGACATGATGCCTTGTTGTCCGCAAACGACGAAATCCACGTCCTTCAGTACAGGCAACAAGCCGTGCGGCGCAAGCGCCTGAACGTCAGCCGCTCCCGTTCCATTGGGATCGACAAAGTGGCCCTCTAAGTCCACGCCCTTCTCGGCAGCGGTGAACATGCACATCGCGCTGCGCAGGCATGAGGGGTTCCCATAAAATTTCATTTTGTCCGCCAAATGATCACCTAACATTGTTTATACCTCGTTATGTTTGGAGTTGTTTGTTATGTCCGGGGTTACCTAAGCCGGTCACCCAGGGTAGTAAAAACAGTCAGGATAGAATAAGCCGTCCCTGCGGCTACACGCACATAACGTTTATAGCGTCCTCCTGATATCTGTAAACGCCGGGGTTAGACCCCGAGCCCCTCTCTTCCTGTGCCCACTGGGTACAGGATTGAAGTTTACCGTCTTGATTCTTGCCGTGTCGGCCCCAAGACCGATAATTACAAATTGTTATTCTTTCCTGCCTGGACTTTCCACAGTGTTGCTCGCGTTCAGAACGTGTTGAGCGACCTGTCGTTTGCAGACACCATGGTCCAGTTTCTTCTTATCGACCGCAGGTGTTATTCGCCGGGATCTTCTCTCCCTGTATTTGTTCCCGGCTTTTCCCCCGTCATTCAACGCTTCTTTTTAGCGCATGTGCCCGGGACGAACCCGGGCACATGACCATGCTAAAAATTTGCGTTCTCCGAAATCAGAGCTTAAGCGTAACCAACCTGACGGTTGAGGCGATCAGCAATCGCACGCTCGCCCTCTGAGGCACGCTCTCTGTCCCACTTTGCCAGTTCCTTCTTCATATACATGTGGTAAAGCGGCGGAATGAGCGCGATGGCAAACAAGGTGAAGTAACCCCATCCGGTGTTAGGAGCACCTACGTCATCCAGCTCCCAGAAGTGGGTTTCACCACGGTCATGGTGATCTGCCTGACGGCCAATCTCGATGAAGAACCAGCTGGTGAACGCAGTCGCGTTGTCCCATGAATGACGATAGTCAATCGGCTGTCCCTTCTCTCGAATCAAGCCGTAATGCTCCATGTAGTTGAGGGCTTCGAGCTCAAAGTTTGAGATCAGCCACACAACTGACAGGCAGGCGATACCAATCCAGCCGCCGGCAAACCAGAACAGGAACAGGGTCGGCAGGCTCATGGCATAGCCACGCAGCCAGCGATTTTCCCATGTGAACCAGGATTTGCCCAGACGCTCCAGACGTTGCTTTTCCATTCTGTACAGGAAGCGGGACTGCCCGATTCCGGCCAATGGATAGTGTCGGTAGATGGTTCTTCCACGCGGTGACGTGGCTGGGTCATCTTCGTGCGCCAGTTCCAGATGGTGGTTATAGACATGTGCATAGCTGAAGTGAGCTTTGCCACTCAGCGCCATCATTGAGCGGGAAATGGCAAAGGCAAATCCCTTCGTATGGCTCAGTTCATGTCCGTAAATAATACCAATACCGGCAAAGATGCCTGAGGATATCGTGGCACCGATCAGGTCAAGTCCGGAGATTCCGTTCATATAGGGCAGGAATCCAAACATGACATGGTCGAATCCAGCACTCAGCGGGACGCCATTGACGTACTGATAGATACGCCATGCGAGCGCCAGTTGCAGGAGTACGAATACTCCCAACATGACGTACATCACGCTGTTCTGTAGCCAGGGCACACCCATCGTTTCGCCGTTCCGGTCAAAACCTGCACCGGAGCTTTGCCACTTCATGGCTGTGTCGATCACGATACCAACGCCCAGCAGCAGCAGTCCGACCCATACGAACATGCCGCCCATCAACACTCCGAACATCGTGACGATGATCAGGAACGGGGCGAACCAGTACCTTGCGTTAATCATAAGTTTCATCATTGTATATGCACCTCCAGCATTCGCTCGGTTAACTACAAATTTAATTGTTTAGCATATCTTTTTCCGTTGCCCTCTCTCATGGACTGCATACCCACATGGATACTTGCCCATTCGGGGGCATTAGATACGCTCGATTATACAAGCATGATTCTGTAACTGCAAATACTCCGGTGTTTGCATGGAAGGTGCAGACATCACCTTCAAAATCATATTAAATTCAAATACTTAAGTTGATTTTGGAAGTGCCCTACCAGT
>VXPJ01000074.1 GCA_009839635.1 Pseudomonadota bacterium | reverse complement strand
TCCAAATCCTGGCGGCCTTTTTTCCAACGAGCGTAGTGAATGTTTCTCATGAAATCAGAATGAACCCACTGGCTGAATATAGCAGTTTCTGCCATGAACCCCATCGCTTCATCTTCCTCGTGGAGCGGAGAAAATAATGCACACCTCATGGAAGGATTGATCAGATAGACCTTAAAATTCCTGTTTCGTTGGAATGTCTTGCCTGAGTCGTCTACGCGCCTGACTCTTACAATAAGAAATGCTGCTTCAAGATATTCTAGGTAACGGCTGATGGTATTTTTTCCGACACCTGAACTTGTTGCCAAGTTTTGCAGGTTGATTTCCTGCCCAGAATGATACGCTATGGTTGAAAAAAGGCGATTCAGTTCCTGAACGTTATGTATTCCATACAGGCTCGGAAGGTCTCTGAGGAGCACTTTGTCGATGATATCCCGACCCAGATAACGCGTTACATCTTGCTGGATGTACTCATTCAAAACGGCCTCGGGGTAGCCACCATAGTTCAGGTATTCGATAAACTCGCGATTCAGTCGGTGAATATCGCGAGTCTCATACCGGGTTCTCTGCTCGACAGGCCGGGGCATAATCAGATCATCTTCGATTCCCTTGAAGTCAAGGAACTCTGCAAACGTCAAAGGAGGTAAAAAAAATTCCGTAAACCGGCCCGCCCCGCTCTCCAAACTTTTCAAACGAAGCGCTGCAGCTGCCGATCCCGATACGATAAACCGCGTATCGGGATACCGGTCGGTGAGTGCCTTGAGATGAACTTCCCAATCCTTGAGGTACTGTATTTCATCGAAAATCATCACTCTGCGCGAACCAGGGTCATGCAGACTCTGTTTTTCGAAAAGCTGCAGCAGGCGCTCCAGAGCCATCCCACTGTACAGGGGCGTATCAAGGGAAACCATGAACAACTGTCCGGCTGGAAACCCCCCGGATAAAGCGTACTCAACCAGCTGCTTGAGCATCACGGTTTTCCCAACGCGCCTCGGACCCATCAATACGACAGAACGGTTCACGTCCCAATTCAGGGCCACCTTGACGAACGGTTCGAAATAGGCGCGCTTGCGCAGGTCAGAAGGGAGCGCAGCTCTTCCATCGAGCCACCAGGTATTGTCCCTTTTGAGGCTCTTCAATATGTCTGCTTCAGCGATTTCCAGCATGGCATCGTTCATTTAAGCACTTTCAACTGATCTTAACAGTGTTTTACCCTGTAATCAATTGAATCTTATATAAAAACTCGGTACTGGAAAGTCCCCTCAGCGGTTCAAATACCTGGATAGAGAACGAAAATACCGAGTAACGCGTGCCTGAACCAATGAATCAGGTGTGGGAGTGGTGATGTGGCCTATCCCCACGAGAGGTCCGGTACGGGCACGCCTGACGGCCCCTCATGAGGTCGTCAGGGAAAGGTCCGGCGGTGTCGGCCTTCAGTGTGCGGTTTGCAGCAGCTCGCCCAGGTAGCCGTTGATCTGGTCGAAATCGCCCTCCAGCAGGCCCAGCATGCCGAAATGCCCGGCCAGGGTGGGCACTTCCTTGAGCTCGCTGTTCGGGATCATCTGCTGCTCGGCCTGGCAGTCGCCCAAGGGGATGAACATGTCATGGGTGAAGGCGATGACGAACACCTTGGCCTGAATCGCCCCCAGGGTGTCCTCCAGGCTCTTGCCGGTGAAGGCACCGACATCTCCGTGTTTCCACTTCGAGGCCATGCACAGCAGGTTGTTCGGGTCCATGGGCTTGAACCAGGCTTCCCAGAAGCCCGTCAGGTAGTTGTCCAGCGAGTCGATGCCGAGCGCCTCCCATTTTTGCTGGCGGTAGAACTCCGTGCAGTTTCCCATCAGCGCAAAGACGTGAGCCATGCGTTTGAGGCCCAGTTCCACGCCATGCGCATCCGTGTACCGTCCGCCCTCCCAGGCCGGGTCCGATTTCAGCGCATCGCAGAACACGTCCACGTACAGGGAGTCATGCGGGGTGCACTTTGCCGTGCCGCCGATCGGGGCGGCCCGCTTGACCAGCTCCGGATAGCGCACACACCACTCGTAGGTCTGCTGCGCACCCATGGACCAGCCGGTCACCAGCTCGATGCTCTTCACGCCGAATTCCTCGGTCAGCAACTGGTGCTGCGCACGCACGTCATCGCCGATGGAGATGTCCGGAAAGTCCGCGCCGTTGTCCGGCAACGGGGCATTGTGCGGTGAGGTCGACAAGCCGCTGCCGATCTGGTTGGGCACGATGATGAAGTATTTTTCCGGGTCCAGCGCCAAGCCCTTGCCGATGTACGACTCCATCGCCTTGTTGGTCCCGGAAAACATGACCGTGAAGACGACCGCGTTGGTCTTGTCTTCGTTCAGCTCGCCAAAAGACGCATAGGCCAGTTGGCAGTTGGGCAGGGTTTTGCCGCATTCCAGTTCGAAATCGCCCAGCTCGTACATCGAGTACGGGCCGTGGTTTTCCTGGGAGTAGTATTCGTTGTCCATTCGCGTCTCCTCGCTTCAGCGTCGATGTATTTTGATTGTTGTAAGACGACCACCGGCAAGCCAAGCCAAGCGGCGCACTTTCAAAACACTGATTTTAGCACTCGATTGTGGACGGCTTGCAAATCGGGAGGGGTATTTGAATCCGGCGGGGTTGGTCCCGTCACGGGATGTCAGACCTCAGGCTTTCATCCTCTTGAACAATGCTGTCCAAATGCAAAACCCGCAAACTTCCTGAGCGGGGAATGAGGTGCCGGAGGGCATCGCGCATGGACAGCCTGATTGCGGTCCTTGCTAGTCTCGCTGGGCGCCGAAAGATCCTTCAAGACTCGCCGTACGACATACGAAACCCGAGCAGCTGCGCTCTTCGATAGTCAACCCCTCAAACCAGCCCGCGACGCCGGTCGGTGTCTGTACGCTGTCGGACGGCCCGAGGAAATACCCGCCCCAACTGTCACCGGCGAAGCTGCGACCCGAATTGTCGTAATTGGCGGAGAAGTTCACCTGGTCGGCGAAGATGGATAGTGGGTCGGAGCCGTTAAGATAACGCTCCTCGATGTTTTCTATCCCGGTCATGTTTCCTACGATCTCTCCACTGGATCCAAAGCTCGCTGTCAGGCTGATCTTTGCTTCGAAATACCCATAGGTTCTTAGTGATCCCAATGAACGCGTGACCGTGTATACCCCCATGGCGTCGCCCGTGTAGGTCGCCTGTCCGTTCAGATTCTTGACATTGCCGGCATAGGGCATGCTCCCGTAGTAGAGCGGCTCGAAGTCACCGTGATACAGGGAGGTGGAAGGGTGCCGGCTCCAGTACCCGTAGGCGATGTAATCCAGATCGCTGGATCCTGTGATGTCCGTGGTCACACGAAAGCGCTCGGTTGCGCTGTTGTTCAGTTTCGTCGTCGTATTGGTCCAATCACCGTGTCCGGCACCGCCCGGGAAATACTTGAACCCTTCACGTGTCCAGAGGTACCCATTCCTTCTATTGACGTTAAACGTGGCAATGCTACCGTTGAGAGTCATACTGACGGTCACCCCGTTGGCTGAGAGACCAGGTAGTTTCGTCGGGCTTGCCTGGCTCACCGAACCTGCCGAACGTGTCGGAACCGAACCCGACCCACTCCCAGGCTGCCCCCCGTTTCCTGACGTTGGAGGCTGTACCGTTTCGGGAGGCTCGCCAAACCCGGCCGGGACACCCAAGCCACCACCGCCCCCGCCACAGGCGGTCAGCAGGAACACAAGAATCAAAAAAGTATGAACAGATTTCATCAAAACGTCCTTTTAATTTCCAAAAGTTGCGACAAAACCGCCTTTCATCGTGCCGGTCACATCGAAGATACCGCCGACCGTGTTCGCGTTTGTCCCGGTAGTCGTACCCTGATTGCGGAAGGTGCCTTCGATCGTGCGGCCCCCTGAACTATCCGAGAACCCGCCGCTGCTCAGCGTAAGACCGGTCCATGACTGAGCGGGATACATGGAAGGGAGAGCCGTTTGAGAGTTGATGGATCGGGCGCTCCGGAGATCCGTGAGCGAAACATCCACCGTGGGGTTGGTGCCGAAGTTGACCGTGATCTCGGCGTCACCTCCGACTTCAGTGCCCCTCAACAAGATGGACCTAGAGGCGCTGTCAAAAGCGATGACCTTGCCCGTGTAGGTCGCGCTCGTTTCGGTTCGCTGGGCAACGGGATTCACGGCGCTTCCAGGCGCCTGGAGGTAAGCTTCGGTGAGGAAGAAATCCTGGACGGTGATGCCGGATCCAGCGGCGGCCTTAAGCCAGTCCGACACCCAGAACCTGTGCTGTATTTGCCTAGCATCATTGTCCTCCGGTATCAGTGGTTTGATACCTGTTGCATCTGATATAGGCGTGTTGGCACTTCCGCTGTCTATCTCTTTATGAACATCGTCCGAGATTGAGCCATAGCCGCCAGGCGTCGCCCGCTTGGTTCGGATGTGAACTGCCAGATCACTGTTGCTCGCGTTGGCAGGGTAGGTCAACCACAGATCGGCGATGGCGGCAGTCCCATACCAGTAATTTGTCTCCCCGATCGTGAAGCACAGGCACTTTTTCGAGTAGCCCACTCTCCGTCGGACTGCCACGTTGGGCCCTTCGTTGTTGTTTGCGTTAGACCCTCCGGGCTGATAACTGGGGTGGCCCCATTTCCCGAACGCGTTCATGTTGGTCATCTGGTCCGTTACCGGGGTCCCCGAGGGAAACGAGATCGTGGACAAATCCGTCACCGTGCTCGTCAATAGCGCTCTCACTGAAGATTTCTGCGCCTGTGGAAACCCGGTCTGCTGGGAGGGCGGATTTGCCGGAACCGAACCCGATCCAGGCTGGGCTCCTGTTTCCTGACCGGGAGGCTGGGCCATTCC
>VXPJ01000078.1 GCA_009839635.1 Pseudomonadota bacterium | reverse complement strand
GAGTTCAGTATTTCGCGGTTCAGTCCGGCCTTCTGTTTCACGTGCTTGCCCGGATTGTCTGCAGTCCCTTTAGCGGATTTCGTCATACCCCGGGTGTTCAAATCCTCAAGATAAACAAGGGTGTACTTTGACGCGATCTCTTTACTGACTTGGTGGCACCAGTTTGTGCGTGCCTGTACGATCTTCTGCTGGGTGCGGGCATGGAGGTTCCTTGCCTTGAGATAGCGGTGGCTGGGTTTAATACCCTGCTTCCGGTTGCCGCGCTGCCGCCTTGCCATCATTTTCTGGTAGCGGCGCTTACGGGCTTCTAGCACAGCCACGTCGGGCGTGTAGTGCACCACGCCGTCCGAGCGGGCGACCTGGCCGACGTTGCGGTCGATGCCTACAGGTTTAAGGCTTTCAGGTTTCTTTGTAACCTCAACTTCATACACGATGTAGGCATACCAGCCAGTGGCTTCGCACTTGATCGTGCCAGATACAGGCTTGGTATTGGAGTAGGGATTATGACCGGAGAGTTTGACCTGCCCTATTTTCTGGATATGCAGATAGTTACCTTGCAGTTTGAACATCTTGTCAGCAAATGGGATGGATGGCATATGCGTGTGCTTGCCATGAAACTTCGGCAATCCGCCCGTGCCTTTCCAGAATTGCCTGTACGTGGTCTCAAGAGGTTTCAAGGACAGGCGCACGATGGCACAGGAATAGTCCTGCAACCACGGTGCTTGCTTTCTAAGATTGATGAGGCGGGGGCCGATTGAGTAGAAACTTGAATTACACCGCCCATACACCTTGTACTCATCTTGCAGAACCCCGACAAAGTGGTTCCAGACGAACCGGCAGGCCCCAGCCAGTTCATGCAGCTTGCGAGCCTTGACCTGTGACTTTGGATGCAGGCGGTAGCGGATAGTGCGGTACGTCTTCATGCGGTAACCACAAAATTTCTAGTGAGCGAATTCACTTTCGGGGGAACTCCCTACAGCACTACGTATATAATTCCTATCAATATCATCTGTGCATGAACCACGGGCTCTGCCGCTGCACGGCAATATACTTGAAAAACAAGCAGGTTTCATGAATCCGGTGCTGTACGGCAAATACTTTTGAACGCAAGAAAAATACTGATAATTGGCCCCGCCTGGGTGGGCGACATGGTGATGGTGCAAAGCTTGTTCATGGCGCTGAAACACCAGAACCCGGGTAATGTCATCGATGTCGCTGCACCGGCCTGGTCAGCTCCTGTACTTGCCCGCATGCCGGAAGTCAGAAAGATCGTTGAAGTGGACTTGAGTCATGGAGAACTGGGCTTGCTCAAGCGCAGGCGTATCGGCCGGACCTTGCGTGGCAGGTACGACCAGTCCATCGTTTTGCCCAGGTCATTCAAGTCTGCACTGATCCCTTACTTTGCCGGCATTCCACAGCGAACTGCCTACCGTGGAGAGATGCGTTACGGGGTAGTCAACGACATGCGGGTACTTGACCAGGATGTCACCTACAAGGCCGTGGAACGGTATGTAAATTTGGGGGCTGATCCGTCACAGCCGTTGTGTACCCCCGAAATCCATTTCCCCAAACTGCGGGTGCATGAAGACAAGCGCCGCAAGGTGGCCGCCCGGCTTGGGATCAGCGAGGCAGCACCCAGTGTTGCACTGATGCCCGGGGCAGAATTTGGACCATCCAAACGCTGGCCCGCCGAGTATTTTGGCAAGCTGGCCGAACTGTTCAGGCAGGAGGGCTTCGAGATCTATGTACATGGTTCTTCCAAGGACTGGGACATCGGGCAGGAGGTGGTCAGCGCATCGAACGGAAGCGCCAGAAATCTATGCGGTCAGACCAGCCTGGAAGAGGTGGTCGACATGCTTTCACTGGCAAGCATTGCCATCACCAACGATTCAGGACTGATGCATATTGCCAGCGCGGTCGGCTGCCCAGTCGTGGCGATCTACGGCTCGATCACGCCCGAGTACACGCCGCCGTTGTCCAGTGTCGCAAGGACCCAGTACCTGAGCCTGGAGTGCAGTCCCTGCTGGCAAAAGCAGTGCCCTTACGGGCATTACAACTGCCTGCGTGACATCGCTGTACACCGGGTCTACGAAAGTGCCCGGGAATTGCTGGGAACCGAGACCGCCTAGAGAAAATAGTCGGCACGGTCAAAACTGGAATCCAGCTGGTCCAGTTTTTCCGGGTGGTTGATCAGGTCCTCGATAAACCAGTTGGCGTGGTTGTACAGACAGGTCACGTCCTTGCACTCCTCGGTGGCATCGAACGTCTCGATCAGCCGCAGGGTATTTCTTTGCGTGGCTTTAAAGCTGTCCGGTGTGGCGTACCCATGTTTTCCACCAAGCAAGGCCTGGGGGACGTGACGGTATACGGGGCAGTTGAAGATGCCCAGAGGGCTGACCACCTGCCTGAAATACTGCATGTGGCAGTTGTGGGGCTGCTGGCTGTAGTTCATGTAGGTGCCGTTTTCCAGCACCCTCAGGTTGGTGCTTTCCACCACGGCGAAGTTTTCATCTTCGAGCTTTTGGGCCTCGCTGATGGCATTGCGGATCTTGGTCATGGTCGAGGCCACGTGTTCCTGCTGCTTTTCTATACCGACGATTTCTGCATTGTTCAACTCGGAACGGGTCAGAAACGGCTTGTAGGAGATGTAGTCGAACCGGTGCTGCTTGGCCAGTCGTGCTGCGGTCACCATTTCATCGACGTTCTCGATGATCCCCGTATCGTTGGTTTCACAGTCTTTCCACACGATGATGTAGCTGAAACCGATCATGAGTTCGGGGTTCAGCCGCTTGATGGGCGGGATGTGTTCGCAGATCCACTCCAGCGTGCATTTCTTGCTGCCGGGCTTGTGCATGGCACGAAAGGTTTCATTGGTGCCGGAGTCCAGGGACAGCCGTACCCAGTCCTTTTTCTGCAGTACGTCGGCAACGGCCTCAATTTTTCTCATCATGCTGCCATTGGTGACTACACCGATCTGCACATCCATGGCCTTCAGGTGACGTACGACGTCTTCGAATCCCTTGTAGGCTGTGGGCTCACCGCCGCCGATGATGATCACGGAGCGCAGCCCGTTTTCCACCAGCTGGGTCAGTGAATCCTTGAGCGACTCATGCTCGTAGTTGATATTCTTGTTCAGGATATCCATGTCCACGCAATGATCGCAGCGGTAATTGCAGGCGGTGGTCACATCCAGGTTGATGGATACCGGGGCATGTTGGGGTGCGTTTTCCAGCGCCAGCTCGAAGGTCACGGCATCCGCCGCATAGCCCTCTCGCCACTGCGCCTGCCAGCGCACATACTCCTTCAGGTTTTCCAGCACTTCGGGCTGGCGGAGCTTGCCCATGAAGTCATGCAGCGGGGACAACTCGGTCTGTTTCTCCACCGAGTGTTCCGTGGATTTCACGTGCAGGGGCTGCGCGACCGTGTCCGGGTTTGATCGCAGACCGAACTTGCTGTAGTTGATCAACGGCGAAACCTTGATCAGCACCTCGCCGCTTTCGGAGTGTATTTTTTCCATGGGCCGGGTTATGGGTCTATAGCCAGATAAATTTGCAGCAGGTGTTCCATCCCGTCGATCAGTGCAGTCTCGTCAACACCGCATCCGGAATGTATGGAGCCCAAAAAGTTTTTAACCGAGCACATCAGCGGATCCACGATCGGTACCTGTCTGTCGGAAGACCGCAATGATATCAGGTAATCCGGGAGTTCGACATGTCTGTCGGCGCGTTGCTGGTTGATGGCATAGGCGGCGGGTTTTGGCAGGACATCCGTTGAGTTCAGGCCCAGGGAAACCGTGCAGTCACCTGTGGCATGCAGGTAGTCAAAGACGATCTGCAGGTCTCGGCCTGGCTCGTCGCTCGGGGAGTCGCAGCGGATATCCTCGATGCGCCCGGCACCGAATAACGCATACAGCATGCTGAGTGCATGAGGTGCAGCATCGATGATCATGTCCTTGCCCGTGCTTTGCGGGGAAAGCCACATGGAAAATGTTTCGATGGTCCGGAGGTCCGGGTTTTGCTGTGGATACAGTGTATAAAAGCCCGGCAATGTGAAAACCCATTGCGTGTTCAGCTGCAGGGTGATGTTGCTTTCTCGGGCACGCTCGACTAGGCGCTGGGCATCGTTGACGAGGCGCTGCGCACACTCGGGCGTTCGCATTTCCTGTTCCGGCCACCAGAGCGGTTTTTCGCAGAACGCGTGGCAGCCGGCGTTCGTTGCCGCTTCCAGGTAGCGATAATGCGTGGTGGGGGGAGAGCAGATCGCCACAATGTCAATGGGCACGGCCTCCAGGGCCTCTTCCATCCCCGCAAAGGCCTGGCACCGGATGCCGTACTCTTTTTCCAGATGGGTTGCGGCGCGGCTGGCGGACGAAAGGGAACTGCTGACCACGGCACGGACGTTGCAGCCCAGCCGGTGAAAGGCCCTTGCAACGTAGGGACCTGTGCCCTGTTGGCTTCGAGCGGGTCCCACCACGGCAATATTGAAGGGCATTGTGTCCATTGCAGTCCGGTTACCGGATAACAGCGTACTGGCAGTGACCGGTTGGAGCAAGTCTCGGCAAAGGCACATTGCGTATACACAAAACCGGCCTGATCCTTTAGTATTACAGACGTTGAGGCTAGGGGTGCCCGGCTATTGATCACGGGCTGAGACTGACCCTTGGAACCTGAACCAGATCATGCTGGCGGAGGGAAGCTTGAATGCAGAAATTCCTTGGCATGCGCTTTTGCTCTGCTGCGATACGATTGCCCTAGCACGAGGTAGACTTTATGAGCGCCATTGCCAGTTCCATACGGGAAAAATCCGCACAGCTGTCATCAGATGTCCAGAATCCGCTTCCGGGTTCGCGAAAAATCTACTTCAAGGGGT
>VXPJ01000075.1 GCA_009839635.1 Pseudomonadota bacterium | reverse complement strand
AAATTGTCAAACTGCGCATTCATGGTCAGTGTGGCCGAGGTAAAGATCCAGCTGCACCGATGCTTCTGTATCAGTGCCTGGAACAAGTCGGCGATCACCAGCGGCGTACTGTGCAGCCTGAATCCTTTCTCAAGACTCTCCACCCAACTCACCCAGGCATCCTCCTGCTCTGAAAACTGTTGCAACTGCTGCACGAGCTTGTCGCAACGCTCCTGGCAACGTGCCAGCACCTTACCGCGCTCGCTCAACACCGACAATTCTCCGGACAATCGGTCCAATGACCGGCAAAGCTCGTCGAACTGCCTCTGGGTCTCGGCGGATGCTGCCGCCTCGTACCACTGGGTTCGCTCCTTACCCCCGGCCAAGGCCAGCAGGAAATCCGCGGTGGCCTTCTGCAAGGCATCGACAACCTCCCGGATCGCACCGGACTCGGGAGCTTCCTCAAGCTGTGCGGCAATGACATCCTCTCCCAGGTTTTTCAATTGACGGCTGCTGGTGGTCGTCGCCAGAAAATCGCTGGCAAGCTCCGGCAGTTGATGGGCCTCGTCCAGGATGCAGGCATCCGCCTGCGGCAGCAATTCCCCGAATTCCTCCTGCTTCAGGGTCAGGTCGGAAAAAAACAGATGGTGGTTGACGATCACGAAGTCCGCTTCCAGGGCCTTTCGCCTGGCCTTGACCACGTGACAGTCCTGATAGCTCGGGCATTCGGAACCGAGGCAGTTCTCCACGGTCGATGTCACCGCTGGCCATACTGGGTCTCCTTCACCAATCGAATTGACCTCGGCGATCTCTCCTGTTCGGGTCACCTGCGACCATTCGCGGATGGTCTGGATTTTCTTGGCCGAACGGCCGGTATTCAGGCGTGTACGAGGAACGTGGTGTTCCAGACGATGCACGCAAAGATAGTTGGCACGGCCCTTGAGCAGTGCCGTGGACACCGGTGTCTTGACGATGTCCAGCACGGCAGGCAGGTCCTTGAAATACAGCTGGTCCTGCAAATGACGGGTGCCCGTGGAAATAACCACTTTTTGCCTGGACAATAACGCGGGCACCAGATACGCAAAGGTTTTCCCGACCCCGGTGCCGGCTTCGATGATGAGTTGGCTACGCTGCTCAAGTGCGGACTCAACCCTGGCACTCATGTGCTGCTGCTGCGGCCGGTAACGAAAGTTATCCAGATGCTCGGACAGCAGCCCCTCCGGACTGAAGATCGTTTTGCTCTGCGACATTCGTCAGGCTATGAAGCTCATGTTGACATTCGGACTCAGGGATACCAGTGAGCCAAGGTGGGGAAATAAGGGCCGTCTTTCAGTAGGTTATCAGGGCTTAGCCCCGCATTCAACAAGGCTGCACGGTACTAAAATAGTGGACACGGGAGAGGTCACAGCGACGCTGAAATGCCAATCGGCTTTGAATACTGGCCCTAGATTGGAGCGGTTCTCCATGGCCGGACAGGTGGTTTGAATTGATTTGACTGATGTGCCGGGCATTCTTGGGATTGATGGCAAACGGGCGATAGCCTCATGGTGCGCCGCCTTGTCATGCGCCAATCTGGTTGTCGGCGAGGAAGTTGCTGAATAGAGCGAAGCACTGTTCCGGCTCCTCGAGCTGCAGAAGGTGGCTGGTATCGGGCACGACGGCGTAATCGATGCCGAACGTCTTGCAGAACAGCTTGCAGCAGGCTGCGGTCTTTGCCGCGTCTTCAGGCTCCGGGTCAGAGCCGACGATCAGGAGCGGGCGCGCTGGCGGAGCCGGCTTCCGCCAGATTGACAACCCGGCGACCTCGACGTAGAGACCGGCCTCGACCGGGCCGGGGCAACAAAGCAGCCATGCGCCGCTCTCGGGGTCGAAACGCAGCACCGAGCGCGCGTTGAGTTCCGCCACCCCTTTCCGCAGGCGTCGGAAGCGGTACAGGTGACGGAACACGTCGGCCAACTCCTCAGGATCCCGGAACCAGTTCTGTCGACTCTGGGCAGCGTTGCGCAGCAACTCACCCGCGGTCATCAGCGGGCCTCGCAGCGGATTCCCTTCCGGCGGGACTACCGGCGGATCGAACAGCACTAGCGCATCCCAGTGCCAAACGCCGTCGACCACCGCGAGCAACGCTGCGATCGCCGACATGGAGTGGAAAACACCGATCGTGGTCTTCGCGCCCCATTCCTTTGCAATTGCGTCATGCACCGCCACGTTGTCGCGTGCGAAGCGCGGGTAGTCATGCGGCTCAGCTGCATGGAACGGGTTGCGACCGCAGTTCCGCAGATCGAACAAGGCGAGGTCGAAGTGCTCCAACATCAGCCGCCAGAACGGGAAGTAGGAATCGCTGGCGAAGCCGTTCCCGTGGCTCAGCACCACGCGCGGTCCAGACGGGTTGCCATGGCGCACGACGCTTATCGGTGCGCCGTCATCCATCGCAAGATCAAGGGTTGCGGTGGGCTTGGGGAGAACGAACTCGACCGTTTCCAGACGGCCCTCCACATGGGAACGTGACTGATCGATCAACTGTTGGTGACTCCCGCAACAGCAATTCCAGCGATAATTTCCATCCACCGTGCCATGCTTGTGTTGACCATGTGTTGACGGAGCCGTTTTTGGCCGAAATCTGGAATCAAAAAGCCTTCGAAAACATCAATTTTTTCAAGGGCTTGTTTTGGTTTGGGGGCAGGGTTTGAACCTGCGACCCTCAGTTATGAGCAGATGGCGCGCGCGTGACCAGCAGCACCACCACATAGGCCGCAATCCCTTCACCGCTGCCCACAAAGCCCATGCCCTCATTGGTCGTTGCCTTGACATTGACGTGACCGGCTGGGATCTCCAACAACTCGGCGATATTGGCTTCCATGGCACGGACATGTGCGCCAAGTTTGGGGCGCTCCAGCACCACCGTACAGTCCACATTGCCCACCACGAAACCGTCACCCACCTTGCGCATCACATTCTGCAGCAAGATCCTGCTGTCGATATTCTCGTACTGGCTGTCCTGGTCCGAAAAATGCTGGCCGATGTCGCCGGCGCCTGAAGCACCGAGAATGGCATCACAGATCGCATGCAGGAGGACATCCCCGTCCGAGTGCGCATCGATCCCCTGGCTGTGCGCGATTCTTTCGCCGCCCAGCATGATGTGATCCCCTTCACAGAAGCGGTGCACATCATAGCCAAACCCTACTTTCGGACTCATCACCATCTCCCATCCTGTCCCTTGATCCGCACCGGACTGATCCCCGTCCCTGATTTGTGCCGCAATCCACTCATGCCCGATCAGGACTGCGAAGACTTGCTTACCTGCAACAGAATCGACTCCGCAAGCTGTATATCCTCGGGCCGGGTCACCTTGATGTTGTCACTGCGCCCCCGGATCATCCTAACGGGTTGCCCGATGGCCTCGACTGCAGAAGCATCATCGGTCACCTCCCGGTCATTTTCAATGCAAAACTGCAAGGCCTTGTGCAACACCCCGACACGGAACATCTGTGGAGTCAGGGCCTTCCACAAAAGGCTGCGGTCCAGAGTACGTTCCACTTCCTGTCCGCCATCCGACGTTCGCACCTGCTTGACCGTGTCATGGACCGGGCTCGCCAGGATGACCCCGTCCTCACCGCCAAGCCCCTCGGTGATCAGGCGGTCCAGATCCTCGTAGCCGAGACACGGGCGTGCGGCATCGTGCACCAGGACGAAATCCTCCTGTTCTGCAAGGCTTCGGACCCGCTCCAGTGCATTCACGACCGAGCGCGCCCGGGTGTCACCCCCCACGACGTTCTGTACCCGCGGATCCGTGGAAATCTTCAGCGAGGGCCAGCGGTGATCGTCGGCATGCAGGGCAACCACCACCCCTGCGATCTGCGGGTGATGCAAAAAGCAGGACAGGCTTTCTTCCAGCACCGTGGAGTTTTTAAGCGGCAGGTATTGCTTGGGAATATCCATTTCCATGCGCCGGCCCGAACCGGCCGCACACACGATGGCCCAGCAACGTTGGTGATCACTGTTCGACAATTTCGCCGGTCTGACCCTCTAGGATATGAATGAAGGTTTCATCTTTCTTGACCATGCCCAGTTCATTTCTGGCACGCTCTTCCACCGACTCAAGTCCGGTCTTGAGTTCTGCAACTTCTGCAGCCAGCACCTCGTTTCGCTGCCGGGCCTGATCATTTTCCAACTGCTGGGCTTCGGTCGTGCGGCTCAATTCCAGCCCCTCGCGCACACTGCCCTCGCCGAACCAGAGCTTGTACTGCATCAGCACAAAAAGGGCAGCCAGCAGTGCGATGAGTATTCTCAATGGTTCAGCCGGTATGGAAGGTGAATGCCCCAAGACCCGGATAATGGCATTCGGCCCCCAGTTCCTCCTCGATGCGTATCAGTTGATTGTATTTCGCCGTACGGTCCGATCTCGACAACGAACCTGTCTTGATCTGGCCACAACCGGTGGCCACTGCAAGGTCTGCAATCGTAACATCCTCGGTCTCCCCCGAACGGTGCGACATGACGGCAGTATAGCCCGCATCGTGCGCGACCCGTACCGCATTCAGGGTTTCGCTCAGGGTGCCGATCTGGTTGACCTTGACAAGAATGGAGTTGGCGATGCCTGCCTCGATGCCCTTCTCCAGGATCTTCGCATTGGTGACAAACAGGTCATCGCCCACCAGTTGCGTTCGGCGGCCCGCCGCTTCGGTGAGCAGTTTCCAGCCGTCCCAGTCGTTTTCCGCCACCCCGTCCTCGATGGAGATGATCGGGTACTGGTCGATCCAGTCGACCAGGTACTCGACGAACTGTGCTGAGTCGAAAGACTTGCCCTCGGCCTGCAGCACGTACGCGCCGTCCTTGTAAAACTCCGTGCTGGCGACATCCAGGCCCAGGTGTACATCGCTGCCCACCGCAAACCCCGCCTGCTCGATCGCCTTCAGGATGACCTCGATCGCCTCGAGATTCGAGCGAAGGTCCGGGGCAAAGCCGCCTTCATCCCCCACGGCCGTGTTGAGTCCCTGGGCATGCAACGTGGCCTTGAGGGCATGGAAGATTTCCGCACCCATGCGCACCGCCTCACGTAACGAGGAGGCTCCCGTGGGTATCACCATGAATTCCTGCATGTCCACGCTGTTGTCCGCGTGCTCGCCGCCATTGAGAATGTTCATCATCGGCACCGGCATCCGGAAATCCCCCCCGGCATGCAGATAGCGGTACAGGGGCATGCGCTTCTCAAGTGCCGCTGCCTTGGCGACGGCCAGCGACAC